>NZ_JBJIAK010000018.1:0-107256 GCF_045310915.1 Mycobacterium sp. SMC-17
GCCCCCACCACCCTAGAACCCGCCTAAGGACTTGCCACAAGAACCCGTCTGAGAACTTGACTCCGATTAGGAACTCAATCTGCGGCGCCATGATTACTGTTGCCCGATGGACGATTTCGACGCGCTCCGCGCCGACGACGGTGACCTGGCGGAACTGCGCAACGACGTGCGCCGGTTCCTGGCCGAGGACGCGGCGCAGTTCGGCTGGCAGCCCGGTGTCGACTGCTGGCTGTCGAAGTGGGACGCCGACTTCAGCAGGCGGCTGGCGGTGGCCGGCTTCGTCGGGCTGACCATCCCCGTCGAGTACGGCGGCCGCGGGCGCAGCCACATGCACCGGTACGTCGTCACCGAGGAGCTCCTGGCCCACGGCGCCCCAGTGGCCGCGCACTGGATCGCCGACCGACAGGTGGCGCCGGCCCTCCTCAGCTACGGCAGCGAGGAACAACGGCGCCGGCTCCTGCCCCGAATTGCTTCCGGCACTTTGTATTCGGCCATCGGCATGAGTGAGCATGAGGCTGGTTCCGACCTGGCCGCCGTCACCACCAGGGCCACCCGCACCGACGGCGGCTGGCTGCTGAGCGGCAGCAAGGTATGGACCAGCGGTGCGCATCTGGCCCACCAGATCGTGGTGCTCGCCCGCACCAGCCCCCTGGACCCGAAACATCGGCACGCGGGATTCAGTCAGTTCATCGTCCCCACCGACGCTCCGGGCGTCACCATCGAGCCCATCGTCCAGATGAACGGTGAGCACCATTTCAACGAGGTGCTGTTCGACGACGTCGCGCTGACCGACGCCGACCTGCTGGGCACGGTCGGCGCCGGCTGGCATCAGGTGACCTCCGAACTGGGTTTCGAACGCAGCGGGCCGGAGCGCTTCCTGTCCACGGCCACACTGCTTTTCGCCCTCGTCGAGGCACTGCGGGACGAACCCCGCGCCGACGTCGGCGACCTGATGGCACGGATGATTTCGTTGCGCCAACTCTCGATATCGGTCGCCCGGGCCCTGACGGCCGGCCAGGACGCCGCGGTGTCCGCCGCGCTGGTGAAGGACCTCGGCACCCGCTTCGAACAGGATTCCGTCGAGATCGCCGCGGAGCTGCTGGACCGGTACGACGGCCCCGACCGCCGGCGGCTGCAGACGATGCTGGACACCGCCCGCGTGCACGCCCCGCTGTTCACGCTGCGCGGCGGCACGAATGAGGTCCTGCGCGGCATCGTCGCCAAGAACTGGACCAAACAGGCTGCTGCCGAACAGCCTTCGGACGAGTATGCGGAATTGCGCGAACTGGCCGAGCAGATCGGCCAGACGGCCGCGCCCGCGCGGACATTGCCGCTGACGTTCGACGACGCGTTGTGGCGCACCGCCGAGGGTTCAGGGCTGACCCGGCTGAGCAGTGAGCCCGACGCCGGGCCCGCCGCCACGGCCGTCGTGCTGGGCGCTCTGGCCCGCCACGGGGCCGCGGTACCGATCGCCGAAACCGATGTGCTGGCAACATGGTTGGCCGCCGAAGCCGGCCTGCCGATACCGGAATCGGGGCCGCTCACACTCGCGGTGGACGGCGTCGCCACCTGGCCACAATGCGGGCCCATTGTTGTGGCCACTCGAGGTGCCGACGCCCTGTACGTCGCACTGCGCGACGCACCGACACTCGTCGAAGACGGACACAATCTCGCCGGCGAGCCCCGCGCCATCGTCGAATTCGACACCGCGGCAGCCGATGTCGTTCAGCTGCCGCTCGCGGTCGCCGACGAACTGACCATCCGCGGCGCCTGGTGCCGCTGCGTGCAGATTGTCGGCGCCTTCGATGCGGCCGCACAACTGACCGTCGCGCACACCGAGACGCGCATACAGTTCGGCCGCCCGCTCGCGGCGTTCCAGGCCGTGCAACACTCGCTGGCCACGATGCTCGGGGAGATCGAGCGTGCCAGAGCGGCAACCATTCTGGCGATCACCGCCGCCGCTCGGTACGGCTTCGGCGACGACCGCACCGCCTACGCCACCACGGTGGCCAAGGTGGCCGTCGGCCGGGCCGTCGCTCCGGTGACGACCATCGCCCATCAGCTGCACGGCGCCATCGGCACCACGGCGGAACATCCGCTGTGGCGCGCCACCCTGCGCGCACGCAGTTGGGCCGATGAGTTCGGTAGCACCGGCCGGCACGCCCGGCGACTGGCCGACCGCACGGCGACGACGGACGCCTGGGATGTGACGGTGGGCCGCACCGGAAACCCGTTGTGATCTAAGTCAACATCCGCGCGGAAAGTGCGTTCCGTCCGCTTGTGACGGCCACCACTGCGTTACCGGCGGTCTCGGTAAAAACTCGACACATGTCCAAGAAGAGTGGCGCTTTCGCCGCGTTGGCCGTCTGTGCCGCCCTGCCCGCCGCGACCCTCGTCGCGGCGCCCGCCCAGGCCGCGGGCACGGCCCGTCAGACCCTGATGTCGCGGGCCTACACCTGCGATCGGCAGCCGATCAACTACATGAAGTTCCGCTTCCCGGCCGTCCCGACGGCGGAGATCACCTCCGACGGGCGCACCGCCACCGCCCACGTCGAGATGCTCGACGGCGCGCGCAACGCGCAGTACACGGTCCGCGTGATCCCGGCACCGCATGCCACCCTCGGCTGCCTGCCGGGCGACCCGAGCATCGGCACCGCCCCGCTGAGCACCGACGGCTGGGGCAACGGCAGCGCCACCGTCCAGCTGCCCGTCGCCCCCGGCACCACCGGCGTCTGGGTCGCGGTCGATCTGCCCCAGCCGCATTCGCAGAGCCCGGCCGAGTTCTACAGCAGCGACTTCGTCGCCTCGGTCTGACCCCACTGGCCGACGACAGCCGTCTCCCGGTAGAACAAACACATGCGCTACCGGGAGAACATGACGTCGCGGCGACTCATCGGCGGTCAGACCGCCGTGCTGGCAGCCGCTCTGCTGCTGGCCGGATGTTCGGGTGACAAGCAGCCGGCGCAGCCGACCACCTCGGCATCGAGCGCTCCGGCGCAGAGTTCCTCGGCCGCCCCGAGCACGCCCGCGGCGGAAGCGCCGCCGTCACCCACCAGCCGTCAGCTCGACGGCGGGACGTGCCTGCAACTCACCGGCGCGGTGGTGAACCTGATGTCCGGCGCGTCCCCCGAGGACTCGAAGGCAGCCGGGGACACCATCAACGGTTTCCACCCGCCGGCCGATGTGCAGGCCGCCGTGACGCATTTCGTCAAGACCAACGGCCTGCACAGCAGCGATCCCGACCGCAGCCAGTTCAGCCGCACGCTCAACAACTGGGTTGAGCAGCAGTGCCCCGTGCAGCAGCCGGAAAAGAAACCGAGGTAGCAGCATCGGCTGAGCCGATGGTCGGCAGCCTCAGCTACCGGTCCACTGCGGCGCGCGCTTTTCGGCGAAGGCCACCGCGCCCTCGCGCGCATCCTTCGACATGAAGACCGGCCCCAGAATGGCGCCCTGCTTCTCCCACTTCTCGGCGTCGGACCAGTCGGACGACTCGACGATGATGCGCTTGGTCGCGGCGACCGCGAGCGGCCCGTTCGCGGTGATCCGCTCGGCCAGCGCGAGCGCGGCATCGAGTGCGCCACCGGGCTCGGTCAGCTCGTTGACCAGGCCCAGTTCGTGCGCCCGCGTCGCGGTCAGGTTGTCACCGGTGAGGGCGAGTTCCATGGCGATGGCGTACGGGATGCGCTGCGGCAGCCGCAGCAACCCGCCGGCGCCGGCGACCAGGCCGCGCTTGACCTCGGGGATGCCGAAGGCCGCCGCGTTGGACGCGACGATCAGGTCGGCCGACAGCGCCAGCTCGGTGCCACCCGCCAGGGCGTAGCCCTCGACAGCAGCGATCAGCGGCTTGGCCGGCGGACGCTGGGTGAAGCCGAGGCCGCGATCCGAGAGGATGTTCTCGCCTTTGGCGAAGGCCTTCAGATCCATGCCCGCACAGAACGAGCCGCCGGCTCCCGTCAGCACCGCGACGGACAGTCCCGGGTCTTCGTCGAGGCGGTCCGCGGCGGCCGCCAAGCCCTTGCTGACCGCTGAGTTGACAGCGTTCTTGGCCTGGGGCCGATTGATGGTGATGATCAGTATGCGGTCGCGCTGTTCGACGAGGACAGCATCTTCGCTGGTGGCTTCTTCGGTCACGACGGTGATGCTAGCCACAGGGGATTGGCGTCCGGCGGTCAACCAGTGAATAATCGAAAATTAGAACATGTTCTAGTTTTTGCCGCAGTCAGAGGAGAAACCGTGGCCAAGCTGCCCGAAATCACCAAATTCGACCCGGAGCTGACCGAGAAGGTCATGGGGATTCTCCGACCGCTGCTGAAGGTCTATCACCGGTCCGAGGTCCGCGGATTGGAGAACATTCCCCTCGGCGGCGCACTCGTGGTGAGCAACCACTCGGGCGGCATGCTGCCCATGGACGTGCCGATCTTCTCGTCGCACTTCTACGAGAAATACGGCTACGACCGCCCCGTCTACACCCTCAGCCACGCCATGCTGATGGTCGGCCCGACCGCGGACTTCTTCAAGAAGACCGGCTACATCCTGGCGAGCCACGAGAACGCCGACGAGGCACTGCGCTCCGGCGGCCTCGTCGTGGTGTTCCCCGGCGGGGACTACGACGTCTACCGGCCGTCGACCGACGCCAACAAGATCGACTTCGACGGCCGCAAGGGTTACGTGAAGGCCGCGATCAACGCCGGCGTCCCGATCGTGCCGATGGTCGGCATCGGCGGCCAGGAGACCCAGCTGTTCCTGACCCGCGGCGAGAAGATCGCCAAGGCGCTCGGTCCCATCGCCCGCGCCGCGCGCGCCAAGGTGGTGCCGCTGTCCATCGGGCTGCCGTTCGGGCTGTCCGCCGTGCTGCCGCTGAACCTGCCGCTTCCGTCGAAGATCGTCATGCAGGTGCTGCCGCCCGTCGATCCCACGGCGATCGCCTTCGCCTCCGGCGATGAGCCCGACGTCGATGCCGTCGACGCGCACGTCCGCAAGGTCATGCAGGACGCTCTCGACGAACTCGCCGAAGAGCGCCGCTTCCCGGTAATAGGCTGACCGGCCGTGGGAATCACCGACAAGCTGACCGCGACAGCGGGCCTGGTCAACACCATGGTGCGGGCCGGTGTCATCGCCCCGCTCCGCCCGGACAAGTACGTGCGGATCGCCGGTGCCATGGCGCGCGAAAACATGAGCGTCACTTCGGGTTTCGCGAGTTCCGCGCAACGCTGCGGGAACCGCCCCGGCCTCATCGACGAGCTGGGCACGCTGACCTTCAGTGAGCTCGACAAGCGCGGCGACGCCTTCGCCGCCGCCCTGCAGACGCTGCCCTCGGCCAAGGTCGTGGGCATCATGGCACGCAACCACCGCGGCTTCGTCGACTCCCTGATCGCGGCCAACCGCATCGGCGCAGATGTGTTGCTGCTCAACACTTCCTTCGCCGGCCCGGCGATGGCCGAGGTCGTGGCCCGCGAGAACGTCGACGTCATCATCTACGACGAAGAGTTCACGGCGACGGTCGATCGTGCGCTCGAGGGCCGGACCGGCACCACGCGAATCGTGGCGTGGACCGATACCGACGACCACCCGCTGACCGTCGAGTCGCTCATCATCGACCACCTGGGGCTGCAGCCGCGACGCACCGGCGAGAAGAGCCGGGTGATCCTGCTGACCTCCGGAACCACCGGAACTCCCAAGGGCGCCAAGCATTCCGGCGGTGGGCTGGACGCACTGAAGGCCATCCTGGATCGGACGCCGTGGCGCACGGAGGAGACGACCGTCGTCGTCGCACCGATGTTCCACGCCTGGGGCTTCTCGCAACTGGTTTTCGCGGCATCGATGGCCTGCACCGTCGTCACGCGCCGCAAGTTCGACCCACAGGCCACGCTGGCGTTGGTCGACAAGTACCAGGCAACCGGATTGTGCGTCGTCCCAGTGATGTTCGACCGCATCATGGAACTGCCCGACCACATCCGCAACCGCTACAGCGGCCGCTCGCTGCGGTTCGCCGCGGCCTCCGGCTCACGGATGCGCCCCGACGTCGTCACCTCGTTCATGGACCAGTTCGGTGACGTCATCTACAACAACTACAACGCCACCGAGGCCGGCATGATCGCCACCGCGACGCCGGCCGACCTGCGCGCCGCCCCCGACACCGCCGGCCGCCCGGCCGAGGGCACCGAGATCAAGATCCTGGACGCCGACTTCAACGAGTTGCCGACAGGCGAGGTGGGCACCATCTACGTGCGCAACTCGACCCAGTTCGACGGCTATACCTCCGGCGCCACAAAGGATTTCCACCAGGACTACATGTCCTCGGGTGACGTCGGCTATCTCGATGCCGCGGGCCGCCTGTTCGTGGTGGGCCGCGACGACGAGATGATCGTGTCGGGCGGCGAGAACGTCTACCCCATCGAGGTGGAGAAGACGCTGTCCACCCACCCGGACGTCGCCGAGGCCACGGTACTGGGCGTCGACGACGAGCAGTACGGCCAGCGCCTGGCCGCGTTCGTCGTGCTGGCCGACGGGGCAACGGCCACCGAGGACGTCCTCAAGCAGCACGTGCGCGACAACCTCGCCAATTACAAAGTGCCACGGTCGATCACGGTGCTCACGGAGCTGCCGCGCAACAGTACCGGCAAGATCGACCGCCGCGAGCTGAAGGCGCTGGCCGATGGCGCGTAAAACGGTGACCCTGCTACGGGCTGTCCTCGGTCTCGTCAACGCCACCAACGCGGCCAGCCCGCTGGCCCGGTCCGGGAACCCCGGCATCGTCGCGTTCGCGTACGGCTGGCCGTCCAGTGAAGCAGCCGGCTTCGTGCTCAGTTCCTCAATACTGTCCGCGATCCGCCGGGGCCGGCATGGCGCCTTCTCGGGCACCAGCGGCCGAATCGCGTTGGCCATCAACGCGATCACCTGGGCCATCCTGGGTTACATCCTCACCCGCAGCCGGAGCTCGCGGCCCGCGTTCGAGGAGCCGCTGGATGACGTGATCGGTCCGCGCAACCCGGCCGATCCCGGCGTCCCGCGCCTGCCCGGCATCGGGCGCACCATGCTGTCGCGCCGCAAGTACAACAAGGACACCGTCAAGTACGGCCCGCACCGCGCCAACCTGGCCGACATCTGGCGCCGCCCGGACCTGCCGCGTGACGGTAAAGCCCCTGTGCTGCTTCAGGTTCCGGGTGGTGGCTGGATGCTCGGCGATCGCCGGCCGCAGGCGTACCCACTGATGGGCGCCCTGGCCGACCGCGGCTGGATCTGCGTGTCCATCGGCTACCGCGTCAGCCCGAAACATCAGTGGCCGGCGCACATCATCGACGTGAAGCAGGCCCTGGCCTGGGTCAAGGAGCACATCGCCGAGTACGGCGGCGATCCGGATTTCGTCGCGATCAGTGGCGGCTCGGCGGGCGGTCACCTGTCCTCGCTCGCAGCCCTGACTCCCGGAGATCCCCAGTGGCAGCCCGGTTTCGAAGATGCCGACACCTCGGTGGTGGCCGCAGTCCCGGTGTACGGCCGGTACGACTGGTTCGGCTTCGAAGGCCCCGGCCGCGCCGAGATGATGCGTGCCCTCGAGCAGCTGATCATCAAGAAGCGGTACGCCAACGACTCGCAGGTGTTCCTCGACGCTTCGCCCATCAAGCGGATCGGACCCGACGCGCCACCGTTCTTCGTGCTGCACGGCACCAACGACACGTTGATCGACGTCCAGGAGGGACGGGACTTCGTCGCAGCGCTGCGCGAGCAGTCACCGGCGCCGGTGGCGTACGCCGAGATCCCCAACGCGCAGCACGCATTCGACGTCTTCGGCTCGGCGCACGGCCGCTACACCGCCGAGGCGATCACGCGGTTCCTGGAGTGGGTGCGGGCGGAGAAGGCGAAGGTCGCCGACTCCGAGAGTGTCGGCTAGCGGGCGGTCCGGCCGGCCGGCGCGGTACGTGACCGCGCCGCTGTCATGGACATGTCCGATCTGGATCCGTCACCAACGGCTGACATCGTCACCTTGGGTTGACACTGTCAGCCCAAGGTGACGGCTCCCAGCCCGAACACACTTGGAGACGGGTCGCACCGGTCTCGGTCACACGAAACGTGTCGGTCCGTCGGCACATACTTTCCCCAGTGATCGACCCCGGAAGGTACAGCCATGACCTACCCAACCGAGCGGCCCTGGTGGGAACCACAACAACGCCGTCCGACGCGCGAAGAGATCGATGCCGCCGGCGATGCCTTCCGAAAAGCACATGGCCTTGACGTCGATGATGACGACGACGATTGGTCATTTGATGACGAACCCGCAGAACCCGATCCAATAGCCGCGGATGTATTCGGCGGCATCAGCCGACGAGCGCTGGCTCAGGCTCGCGACGACCTCGTCAGCGCCAAAACGCAATACGAGCAGGCCGTCCGCCAGGCCCGCGCCAACGGATGGACCTGGGCCGAGATCGGTCGGATCATGGGCGTGTCACGCCAGGTGCTCCACAAACGATTCCGCAACCGCCCGGCGGACTGACGCACCACCGGGCGCAAATCTACTGCGCCATGGCGGTCTCGACGACCGTCAGCTCCTCGGAAAGCCCTGCGGCCCTGCGGATCTGCTTGAAGTCGGCGACCATGCCGGCCGTCACCTCATGCGGATCGTCGGTGGTGGCACCGTCGGCGAGCACCGAGATGTTGAGCTGGTCGACGTAGCTCCACACCGTGATGTTCAGCCCGCTGCCCGCGGTGAGCGGTCCGACAGAGTAGATCTCGGTGACGGTCGCGCCGCCGACCTTGCCGCGTTCGCGGGGCCCCGGCACGTTGGAGATGTTGAGGTTCAGCACCTTGTTCTGCCCGTCCTTGTTGGACAGGCGGCGGAACATCGATTCCATCGGCGCCGGCGGCATGTAGGCCGCCCACCGGGCGACCAGCTCCGGGCCGACCAGCTGATGACTCTCCTTGGCCAGCAAGGCGGCCTCGCGGGCCTGCTGGACGCGCTGCGCGGCATCGTCGACGTCGACGGGCAACGCGATCAGCACACCACTGAATCGGTTGCCGGAGATACGATCCGGTGAAAAATCGTAGCTCATCGGCACCGACGCCAGCAGCGCGTGGTCGGCCTTGCCGTCGTATTTCAGCAGCAGCTCGCGCAGCGCCCCCGACGACATCGCCAGCACCAGGTCGTTGATGGTGACACCGAGCTTCTTGCTGGTCTCCTTGACGTCCGCGAGCGCCAAAGTCGCTGTGGCGAAACGCCGTTGGGGTGTGATGACGTGGTTCATGAAGCTCGGGGGCGGCGTGAACGGCCGGGTCAGTTCGGGCGACAGCTTGCGGCTGCTCTTGCGTACCCGCGCCATGCCGTCGGCGGTGTACTTCACGACGCCGGGGAACCGCGCGATCTGCCGGAGGTGATCCGCGAACGCGGACCGGACGAGCTGGCCGCGCGACGGTGCCGGATCCGTCACGTACAGATCGTTGTCCCGCTGCGGACCCTCGGTGATGTCCATGCCGAGCGCCAGCAGGTTGGCCGAGGCCACCCCGTCGGCCAATGCGTGATGGATCTTGCCGACCACGGCGACCCGCCCGTTGGCCAGGCCTTCGACGAGGTACATCTCCCACAGCGGACGGCTGCGATCCAGTGGGGTACTGGCGATTTCGCCGATCGCCTCGTCGAGTTCACGGCGGCCACCGGGGGCGGCCACCCGCCACGGCCGGACGTGATACTCGAGGTCGACCTCGGCATGCTCCCGCCACATGGGGTGGTGGAACTTGAACGGGATGTCGACGAGTTGATAGCCGAAAGGCTCCAGCTTGTGCAGGCGTTCGCGGAGCACGCGGCGGAACTCGTCGATGCCGAACGTGCGGTCGCCCAGGCCGGCGAGGTCGATGACGGCAATCTTGAGGGTGTGCATGTGCACGTTGGGCGTTTCCGAATACAGCAGGAACGCGTCCCACCCACTCAGTCGTTTCACTCGACCTCTCCTGCGCTTCGGGTCAGAACCTCGGCCGGTCGATCGGTCTAGACGACCTCTTCGACGCAGTGCTGGTTCTGGTTCCGGCGAACCTCATCGAGGAACAACCCTATGGCAGTGGCCATCGATCCCGTGCGGGCACCGTCCGTCATGTCGAAACCGTGTCCGGCACCGGGCAATTCGATATAGCTGACCGTCGAAGCGGACACCGCGCGCAGCTCGTGTACGAAGTCCCGCGCCTGCGCCACCGGAATGACGCTGTCGCCGCTGCCGTGAATGACCAGGAACGGCGGTGCGTCGCGGTGCACGCGCGCGATCGGCGAAGCCTGCCGGTAGATCTCGGGATGCTTGTCGATGCGGCGCCGGACCACGACGCGCTCCAGGAAGTCGACGAATTCCTCGCGTTCCTTGGTCGACCGGTCCTCCCAGTCGTATCGGCCGTAGATACCGACGACGGCGTCGACCGAGGTGTCGGCGCCCTCGGGCAGCTCGGTCTGCAGTTCGGGGTCGTTGGCGGTCAGGCCGGCCAGCGCGGCGAGGTGCCCACCGGCCGAGCCGCCGGAGATCGCGATGAAATTGCGGTCGCCGCCGAACTTGTCGATGTTGGCCCGGGCCCAGGCGATCGCGGTCTTGACGTCGGTGATGTGTTGCGGCCAACGGTGATTCGGGGCCACGCGGTAGTCGATGGACAGACAGACCCAGCCCTGCTGGGCCAGATGGCTCATCAGGGCGTAGCCCTGCAGCAGCCGGCTGCCGTGCACCCAGGCCCCGCCGGGCAGGTAGATCAGAACCGGGGCCGGCTCGGCGGGCAGGTCGTCGGCGCGCCAGACATCCAGCAGCTGCGACGGGCTGTCGCCGTAGCGCACCGAGGTGCGGTGCACCTGGCGCCGGTGTTCGCGTGCCCGCCAGAACGGCGGCGTGCGCTCCGGCGCCGGCCACTCGATGTCGAGTTCGGCCGGGGGCACGACGCCCGTCAGCGCGGCCCGGACGACCTCGTTGGTGCAGTCCCGCTCGGCGCGGCGGATCTCGGCAACGCTGGGAGTGAACAGAGCCTTCGACGTGGACGCCCAGAAGCTGGGCACGTGCCGCATGCCCCAGAGGGTCATCGCAGTGGCGCCGCCGAGCGGCTCGAGGCTCTTGCCGATCACGGGCAGCGACGCGGCGGCCGTGGCCATCGCCAACAGGTGATCGGAGGGCTTGGCAGCCATGAACCAGCGCAGCCGGGTGGCCAAGGAAGGGCTGTGAACATCATTGTTCGGTCGAGCCGTCATTTCGCGAGCGTACACCGGCCTGACCACGGGGTTTCGGGGCCACAGCACATTCGCGGTCACAGTTCGGCGACTGTTCGTTTGTGAAGTGCATCACAGCTGGTCAGGACCTATTCGAAGCCGTACCGTCGTGCTTACAGTCGAGCCATGGGTGCCTCTGCGCTGGCGATCACCGACGACCACAACGACCTCGCGGACTCGGCGACGGGACTGCTGCGGCGGCTCGGCAGCCGGGCCGCCGCCCGCGCCACGCTCGAGGGCGGACCGTCGCATCCGGCCGGTTTCTGGACAGCCGCCGCCGATCTGGGCTGGCAGGGCCTGGCCATCCCCGAGGAGTTCGGCGGGTCCGGGTTCGGGCTGCCCGAGCTGGCGGTCGTACTCGAGGCGCAAGGCCGCGACCTCTGTCCTGGGCCGTTCCTGCCGACCGTCGCCGCCGCCGTCGTCATCGACCGGTGCGGAACCGACGAACTGCGCGCCGCGCTGCTGCCCGGGATGGCCGATGGCAGCACCGTGGCCGCGCTGGGATTGTCGGGCCACGTTCACAGCACTGCCCACACCGTGTTCGGCGAGAGCCCGACGGTGCTCGGCGCCCCTGATGCCGCGCTGCTGGTCCTGGTCGCCGGTGACGACGTGGTGGTCGTCGACGCGCAGGCCACCGGCGTCACCGTCAGCCCTCTCGACAGCACGGACACCACGCGCAGCATCGGCTCGGTGACGCTGGACCAGGCCGAGGCGATCGCCGTCATCCGCGATGCGGCGACCAAGGCGCACACCGCTTTTCGCATCCTGGCCGCTGCCGAGGCCGTCGGGATCAGTTGGGCGGCACTGGAAATGGCCGTCGAATACGCCAAGGTGCGGGAGCAGTTCGGCCGCACCATCGGCACCTTCCAGGCCGTCAAGCACCACGCCGCCAACATGCTGGTGGCGGCCGAACTCACCACCGCCGCAGCGTGGGATGCGGCCCGCGCCGACGATCTGGACGACGCCTGGTTCGGCGCCGCGGTGGCCGCCACCCAGGCGATCCACAGCCAGGTCTTCAACGCCGAGAACAACATTCAGCTGCACGGCGGCATCGGCTTCACCTGGGAACACGACGCACACCTGTATCTGCGCCGTGCCCTCACGCTGTCCGCGCTGACCGCGGACGGCGCCGACCCGCTGGCCGATGTGGTCGACGGACAACGCACCGGCCGGGCCCACGGCGCGTCGTTCGCCCTCCCCGAGGAAGCGGCCGAATACCGCACCGCCGCCCGCGATGCCGTCGCCACGCTGCGGTCGCTGCCCGAGGACGAGCAGCGGGACTTCCTTGTCGATTCCGGCTATCTGGTGCCGCACTGGCCCAAGCCGTGGGGCCGGGACGCGGGCGTGCTGGAGCAGCTGGCCATCGAGGAGGAGTTCCGCGACGTCGAGCGGCCCGACCTCGGCATCACCGGCTGGGTGACGCTGACCATCGCCCAGGCCGGCACCGACGACCAGCGTGAGCGCTGGGTGTACCCGGTACTGCGCGGCGAGATCATGTGGTGCCAGCTGTTCTCCGAGCCCGAGGCCGGCTCGGACGCGGCCGCCGTGCGCACCAGCGCCAAGAAGGTCGACGGCGGCTGGCTGGTGACCGGCCAGAAGGTATGGACCAGCCTGGCCCAGTACTGCCAGTGGGGTCTGGCCACGGTGCGCACCGATCCCGATGCCCCCAAGCACGCCGGCGTCACGATGATGGCGATCGACATGAAGGCGCCCGGCGTGACCGTCAACCCCCTCAAGGGCCTGACCGGCAACGCCCACTTCAACGAGGTGTTCTTCGACGAGGTGTTCGTCCCGGACGCCGACGTCATCGGTGACGTCAACAAGGGCTGGCTGGTGGCGCGAGCCACGCTGGGGAACGAGCGCCTGTCGATCGGCGGCGGCTCCGGCGCGCAATCCGGCTTCAGTGCGGACGACCTGATCGCCCTGTTGGACGCGGCACCGCCGGAGCAGGCGGCCGGGCTCCGCGACCGCGCCGGCGCGGTGATCGCCGAGGGACACACCCTGCGGCTGCTGAATCTGCGACGGATCAGCCGAGCGATCGCCGGCACCGGTCCGGGACCCGAGGGCAATGTCACCAAACTGGTGGTCGCGGAACAGGGCCAGCGGCAGACGGAGCTGGGCATGAAGCTGGCCGGTCCCGCGGCCGTGACCGGGCAAACTCCCACACTCACCCAGGCCTACCTGGGCTACCGCGCCATGACCATCGCCGGCGGCACCTCGGAGATCACCCGGAACACCATCGCCGAACGCATTCTCGGACTGCCCCGCGACCCTTTGCTCAAGTAGTCCTCCGCCCGTCACGAGACGGTAGAGACTCGGTGGAGATCGATCCGCCAAGCTGCGTAGATCGGCCGAATATGTCACGCTAGGCACCGATGAGTGTGCTATCGGTCAAGTTCTGGGCGCCACGCCGCGCTTTGCTAGCGGCTTTGCTGTGCGCCCAGCTGATCGCCGGCGTGGTCACCGTGGCCGCTGTCGGCCCGTCCGCCGGCGGCGCGACCGAAGCCGACCACACCGACGCCGTCTTCCGCAGCGCGCACGCCGGCAGCTGCCTGACCTGGCAACCGGAGCCGCCACAGCGCCCCGCCTTCGTCCAGTGCAGCAGCCCGCACCTGTTCGAGGTCGTCAACTCGGTCCAGGGCGACGGCGACCAGGAATCCTGCGCCGTGTCGGGCCGCCGGTACCTCGGACCGCGCTACGACCCCAACGGCCGGTTCGCGTACGGCCTGCTGCGCTCGGTGGGTGCCGAGGGTTCCGGATCACACATCTCCTTGTGCGGATTGCAGCTGCCCGGCCCGAATGGCGAGCAGCTGCCGTTCCGCGGGCTGGTCGCCGAGCAGGACCAGTCCCGGGTGTGGCCGCCGGGCACCTGCCTGGGCGCCGACATGAAGGGCGGTCAGACGGGCCTCGTACCCGTGGACTGCGCCGAGCCGCACTCGGTCGAGGTCGTCGGGCCCATCGATCTCGGCGCGCACTTCCACGACGGCCCGCCGCCCTCGGACGCCGACCAGGAGGATGTACTGCGGCCCGCCTGCCTCACGATGGCCGCCGCATATCTGGCACCAAAGACCTTGTCCGCCAGCGCATTGACCGTCAACCACCGGCCCATCGGACCGGCCAGCTGGTCCGCCGGCAGCCACCAGGTGCTCTGCACGCTGGCACCGCGGACACCCGCGCCGATGACCGGCAGCATCAAGGCCCCCGGCGGCGCGACGGCGGTACCGGCTCCGGTGGCCCCGCACCCGGTGGCACAGGCGCCCGTCACCACCGCCACGACCGTCGCCCCGACGAGCAACACCCCGACCACCGCCGCGGCTCCGGCGGTCGCGCCGAGTGCCGAAGCGGTGGCGCCGTCGTCGTCTTCGTCGTCGTCCTCGTCGTCGTCCTCGTCGGCGGTGACCCATACCGCCGAGGCACCGAGTCCGGCGGTCACCGACACGACCGTGCCGCCGGCGCCGCCGGCCTCGCCCGTCGACAACCCGGCGCATCCGCCGCTGGCCCCGGCCGAGCCGGCAGCTCCCGCCGAGCCGGCACCGCCGTCGCACGTGCTCGAGATCCCGGGTCTGGCCCCGATCACCCTGCCCTGGGCGCCGCCGCCGCTGTAAGGCGCGCGCCGAACGTGAACTTGATGGCGAGAAATCCGCGAAAAGTCGCCATCTTCTTCACGTTCGGCGGCTAGCGGACCGCCGCCTCCAGGTCCGTCAGCGAGTCTTCGAGGTGGCCCAGCAGTCGCTGCAGGTGCGGCACGCTGTGCCGGCAGCCGACCAACCCGAAGTCGAGGTTGTCGCCGTTGTTGACCAGCGTGATGTTGAGCGCCTGCCCGTCGAGCGCGATCGACAGCGGATAGTTCCCGTCGAGCCGGGCGCCCTTCCAGTACATCGGCACCCGCGGCCCCGGCACGTTCGAGATGACGATGTTGAACGGCGGCGGGGTGGCGTCGACGAAACCCGGCACGGCGGACAGCGCGATCGGGGACAGCAGCAGCGCCGACAGGGCCATGGACTCCGTCTTCGACAGCCCCGAGAACACCTGCTTGTTGCCGCGCATCGAGTCGGCGATGGTCTGCAGCCGCGTCGCCGGATCCTTGACGTCGGTGGCCAGGTTGCACAGGAGCGCGCCGACCTGGTTGCCGCCGGCATCCGCGTCGGCCTCGGACCGCAGGCTCACGGGGACCATCGCGATCAGCGGCGCGTCGGGCAGGGCGTTCTGCTCGAGCAGGTAGGCCCGCAGCGCACCGGCGCACATGGCCAGTACGACGTCGTTGACGGTGACGCCGCCGGCGGCCTGCTTGACGGCCTTGATCCGGGCGATCGGCCAGGACTGCGCCGCCACCCGCCGGGCGCCACCGATCTTGACGTTGAACATCGTCTTCGGCGCACTGAACGTCCGGGTCAGGTTCTGCTCCAACAACACCGCGCGAGCCACCCGGAACGCCGATGGCGCCAGACCGGCCGCCGCGCCGACGGTGCCCACCGCCGAACCGATCAGGGACGGGCTCTGCTTCGGCGCACGCTTGCGGGACGGTAGGTCCCACGGCACCCGGACCTCCTGCTCGGACGGGTCGTCGGACAGCGTGCGCATCGCCATCCGGAGAGCGGAAACCCCGTCCAGCAGCGCGTGGTGTGCCTTCGAATAGATCGCGAACCGGCCGTCGTCAAGGCCTTCCACGAGGTACGTCTCCCACAGCGGGCGGTGCCGGTCCAGCAGGCTGGTGTGCAGCCGCCCGCACAGGTCGAGCAGCTCACGAATCCGTCCCGGCGTGGGCAGCGCGGAGCGACGCAGGTGGTAGTCGACGTCGATGTCGTCGTCATACGTCCAGCCGAAGCTGGCGATGCCGCCGAGAATCCGCGCCGGGCGCTTGCGGTAGGTGGGGTTGAAGTTGGTGTGCGCCAACATGTCCCGGTGCAGGTCATGGATGAACTCGGGCCCGGCGCCCTCCGGCGGGGTGAACAGCTGCAGTCCGCCGACGTGCATCGGGTGTTCCCGCGACTCGCCGAGCAGGAACATGGCATCGGTCGGCGACATGATCTCCACCAGCCAAGTAAACCCCTAATCGGCCGGCGGTAAACCTCAACGCGTCAAGGTTGACGTTCGCCCGGTGGCGGCGGGTTGGCGACCACCGGGAACTGGCCGGTGAAGCCCTCGCGCTCCTTGGCGATCGCCAGGACCCGGCCGCGCGCCGCGTACCAGCCCAGGATCAGTGCCGGGATGATGAGCACCAGCGTCGCCACCGTCCAGGTGCCGACCGGCTTGTCGAACGCCATCAGCACCAGCACCGCGGCCAGGAACGCCAGCGTGGCGTATCCGGTGTACGGCGCGCCCCACATCCGGAACGCCGGCCTGGCGATCTCACCGCGCTGCGACCAGCGGAACAGTTGCAGCTGACAGATCACGATGGTGGCCCACGACGCGATGATGCCCAGCGCCGCCATGTTCAGCACGATCTCGAAGGCCTGCGCCGGCACGACGCCGTTGAGCACGACACCGAGCAGGCCGATGCTGGCGGTCAGACAGATACCGCCATAGGGCACACCACGTTTCGACATGACGCCGGTGAACTTCGGGGCGCTGCCGTTCATCGCCATGGAGCGCAGGATGCGGCCGGTCGAGTACAGCCCGGCGTTCAGGCTGGAGAACGCGGCCGTGAGCACGACGACGTTCATCAGGGTGCCGGCGCCCTCGAAACCGATCTTCGAGAAGAACGTGACGAACGGGCTCTCCCCCGGCTTGTATGCCGAGTACGGCAGCAGCAGCCCGAGCAGCACCAGCGAGCCGACGTAGAAGAGCGCGATGCGGAAGATCACCGAGTTGATGGCGCGCGGCATGATCTTGTGCGGTTCTGCCGTCTCACCCGCCGCGGTGCCGACGAGTTCGACTGCGGCATAAGCGAAGACGACGCCCGAGGTCACCACCACCAGTGGTAGCAGGCCGGTCGGGAACAGGCCGCCGTGGTCCGCGATGACGCTGAAGCCGGTGGACTGACCGTCGACCTTGAAGCGGCCCGCCAGGAACACCGTGCCGACGACCAGGAAGGTCACCAGCGCCACGACTTTGATCAGGGCCGCCCAGAACTCGAGCTCGCCGAACAGCGTCACCGAGATCAGGTTCATGCTCAGCACGATGGCCAGGGCGATCAGCGCGATCAGCCACTGCGGGATAGCGTCGAACGCCGACCAGTAGTGGAAGTAGGTGGCGATGGCGGTCGAGTCGACGATCGACGTCATGGCCCAGTTCAGGAAGTACATCCAGCCGGCGACATAAGCCGCCTTCTCCCCGAGGAACTCCCGCGCGTACGACACGAACGACCCCGACGACGGCCGGTGCAGCACCAGCTCGCCCAGGGCCCGCAGGATCAGGAAGACGAACCCGCCGCAGATCAGGTAGACGAGGAACAGCCCCGGCCCCGCGTTGTGCAGCCGGCCACCGGCACCCAGGAACAGGCCGGTGCCGATGGCACCGCCGATCGCGATCATCTGCAGCTGACGCGGTTTGAGGGTGTGGTGGTAGCCCGCGTCCTCGGCCGTCAGACCGGGTGGCTCGGCATGCTTGTGCGGCGTGGAAGTCATAGCGTTTCAGTGAACACTGATGCTCAGCTTCGCGCAGGACAACGAGTTTCCTGTGTGTGAACTGCAAGCGTGTCCCGCCCTGACGCGCGCGGATCAGTAATGTCGGTTGAATGCCGGGCCTCTCGCAAACAGTCGACTTCCACCCCGAGCTGGCGCGGGCCGCACGGTTCATGCCGCGCAGCCCCATCACGCCGTGGAACCTCCGCTTCGTCCGCCTGCTGTCCGACCTGCAGGAACGCCGCACTCCCGACAACGTCGAGGTGCTGACGCTGCCGTCGGGCGTCGGGATCCGGCTGCACCGCCCGTCCACCGGCGCGGACCGGGGCGGCGCCCTGCTGTGGATTCACGGCGGCGGCTACGTCATCGGCAGCCCGGCGCAGGACGACGCGCTGTGCCGGCGTTTCGCGGACGCCCTGGGCATCACCGTGGCCGCGGTCAAATACCGGCTGGCGCCCGACAATCCGTATCCGGCCGGGCTAGAGGACTGCTACACGGCGCTGCGCTGGCTGGTCAACCTACCGGCCGTCGACCCGGCACGGGTGGCGGTCGGCGGCGCCAGCGCCGGCGGCGGCATGAGCGCGGCGTTGGCCCAGCTGGCGCATGACCGCGGTGAAATACCCCTGTCAGCACAGCTTTTGGTGTATCCGATGATCGACGACCGGTCGGGCAGCCGGCCCGGGCTGGACCATCCGGGGCACCGGCTGTGGACCCAGAAGTCGAACCGCTTCGGCTGGCGCGCGTATCTCGGCGGCGCCGACCCCGCGGTGGCCGTCCCCGCCCGGCGCGCCGATCTGTCCGGTCTCCCGCCGGCCTGGGTCGGGGTCGGGACCTTCGATGTCTTCCACGACGAGGATGTCGAGTACGCCGAGCGGCTGCGGGCGGCGGGCGTGCCGTGCGAACTGGAAGTGGTGCCGGGCGCTTATCACGGGTTCGACGGCGTCGCCGCCAAGACCCAGGTGGCCCGGGCGTTCTTTGCCAGCCAGGTCGAGTTCCTGCGGCCGCTGCTGAACCCGGCGGTCGTCGGCTAGCCCCGACGGCTAACTCATCGCGCGCCGGCACCGCCGATGCGGCTGCCGCAACCCGCTGCGGCACTGACGATCCCGCCCGCCAGCTGCCGCGCGAACGTGATCTTCGTTACTTAGATTATACTATCTAATTGATGTTTATGCAGGTCATGCGTGGTTTTTAAAATATTAGTCGATCAAATAAACCCTTGCGGGGAAGCATTTCGGGGCGCATGGTTGTTGAACAGACCAACGACCACCTCGGTCGTGATCTTCACCGAGAAGAGGCACGGCAATGACCACCCTGACCCATCAGACGACCGAAAACATCGGCCCCCTGCGGCAGCTGTTCCGGCGTTCCACCGCTGTGGTGGTGCTGACGGCAGCAGGTCTGGGCGTGGCCGGCTACATGGCCCTCGGCATGCTGCAGGACAAGCCGGCCGACCCGGTGCTGCCCGCGTTCTCCGCGGTCCCCGTCCCGTCCGCTCCGGACATGGACAAGCTGCAGAACCTGGGCCAGCTGGCCGCCATCGTGCAGAGCCCGCAGGCGCACCCGGCCCGCTGAGCCCCGCCCGCTGAGTCCGACACCCCGATCTGACCACTGAGCCGCCCTCGAAAACGAGAGCGGCTCAGTGCTTTTCGGCGACTACTGGACGGCGTGTGCCTTGCCGACCGGAGTGCGGTTGACCAGATTCTTGGCGACCTCTTCGCGCCACAGGTCGTTGGCGTGCGTGGTGTCGACCTCCTGCTCGAAGCGGGCGACGATGTCGGGCTTGATGTCGGCGACGTCGACATAGAACTGCTCGTACCAACGGCGGTGCTGGTAGACCGGACCGTCTTCCTCGGTCAGCAGCGGGTTCTCGATGCGCGTCTTGTTCTTCCAGATCTCGACGTCTTCCATGAAGCCGTCGCCGAAACTGCGGCTCAACGACGCCGCCAGCTTCTCGGTCTTGGCCGGCGGCAGCGCCGGATTGTTCTGCACCGCAACCCCCCACTGCAGCACGAACGAGTCGTGCGTCACCGGGTAGTGGCAGTTGATCAGCGCGATCTCGACCGTGAAGTTCGGGGCGAGATCGTTGTGCAGCCAGTTGATCATGTACGCGGGCCCGAAGTACGTGGCCTCCGAACGCAGATACGTGCCGTCCCACAGCTCACGGGTCGCGTAGTCCGGGCGCGGCTTGGACTCCATGAACTGGCTGGCGGTGTGGCCCTCGATGACGTTCTTGAAGTACGTCGGGTAGGCGTGGTGGATGTAGAAGAAGTGCGCCATGTCGACGTTGTTGTCGACGATCTCGCGGCAGTGCGACCCCTCGATCAGCAGCGAGTTCCACTGCCACGGCGACCACTGGCCCTCCTCGTAACCCTCGATGGTCGGCGGGGTCAGCTCCGGCCCGGGCGTCGAACCCTCGGGGTCGTGCCAGAGGAGCAGCTGCCCGTTGACCTCGGTGGTCTGCCAGGCCCGGGTGCGGGCCAGCCGCGGCGTGCGCTTGGCGTACGGCACCAACTGACACTTGCCGTCGCCGCCCCAACGCCAGTCATGGAACGGGCACGCCACCGCGTCGCCTTTCACGGTGCCCTGCGACAGGTCACCACCCATGTGGCGGCAGTACCCGTCGAGCACCTTGATGGCGCCGTTGGAGTCGGCGAACACCACGAGCTTGGTCCCGAACGCCTGCACCGAGTGCGGCTTTCCGTCCCGGAACGACTCGGCCAGCCCGATGCAGTGCCAGCCGCGCGCAAACCGCGTCATCTCGACGCCGGCATCGATATGCCGGACCTCGGCCTCAGTCATCTTGTGCCCCTTTCGAATTCGCCGAGCCCTGGAACCAGGACCCTTACGAAGCCTCTCGTTTGACCATATCGAGCACCGCCAGGTGGGAGAACACCATGCTGGTGCCGATCGGGTTGCCACCGCCCGGGTAGGCGTAGCCGCTCGGCGCGGCCATGGTGTTGCCCGCCGCGTACAGCCCGGGAATCGGGTTGCCGGCGGTGTCGAGCACCTGACCGGTGGTGTCGGTGCGCAGGCCGCCCTTGGTGCCCAGGTCGGAGATGCCGAACTTGGCAGCGTGGAACGGCGCCTTGTCGATCCGGACCATCGGGCAGGCGCCGCCGGAGAAGGCACGGTCGTAGGCCTCGTCGCCGCGGCCGAAGTCGGGGTCGGAGCCCGCGTCGGCGTATTCGTTGAACTGTTTGACGGTCGCGGCGAGCTGCTCGGCCGGGACACCGATCTTGACGGCCAGCTCGTCCAGGGTGTCCGCGGTGTGCCACAGCCCGGCATCGACGTACTTCTCGGTCTCGACCATCGACACGTTGGTCGCCTTGATCGGCGGCACCCCACCATCGCCGTCGTCGTAGATCATCCAGAACGGCAACGTCATCTCGCCCTTGGCCAGCCGGTCCACGACGACGCGGCCGATGCGGTCGTACGCCGCGGATTCGTTGACGAACCGCTTGCCGTCCTGGTCGACGAAAATGCCGCCGGTGAACCACAGCGCGAACGCGCTGCGACCGTCCGGATGGGTCAGGCCGGGCGACCACCAGGCCTGCTCCATCAGGTCGGTGTCCGCGCCGACGGCGATGCCCGCCTCATGCGCCTGACCCAGATTTCCCCAGGGCCCCATGGTGTCTCGCGCTTCGCCGGGCACGCCGTACTTGCGCCGCAGCTCGTCGTTGCCCTCGAAGCCGCCGGCCGCGAGCAACACGCCCTTGCGTGCCCTGATCGCCTTGCGGACCCCGTCGGTCTCGACGACAGCACCGACGACGGCACCGTCCTCGGTGACCAGCTCGACCAGCGCGGTGTTGAGTTGTGTTGTCGCCGAGTGATATTGCTTCAGCGCCACCAGAAAGCGGGCGATCAGCGCCCGGCCGCCGATGAAGTAGTCGTCGGGCTGCGGGACGCCGAGCCGGTCGTTGTCGAGCGGGCCGCGCACCAATTCCTTGAATTCAGGCGCCTTTTCGATCTTCAGCGGACGGGCCGCAACGTGCCGCTGACCGTCCAGCCGGGCCTTGGGCATCTTCCCGAAGTAGTCGGGCCAGGGCAGCATGTCGAACTTGATGTTGGGATCGGCTTCCAGGTACTCCATCAGCGGCGCGCCGCCGCGGACGTAGGTGTCCTGCAGCTCGCGCGGCGTCCGGTAGCCGACGACGGCGTGGTAGTACTCGAGTGCGTCCTCGATGGTGTCGTCGGTGCCGGCCCGCTGCAGCACGGGGTTGCACGGGAACCACACGCCACCGCCCCCGGAGTAGGCAGTGGTGCCGCCGAACTTGTCGGTGGCCTCGACCAGCAGCACCTCGAGCCCCTCACGCGCGGCGGTGTAGGCGCCGGTGACGCCACCGCCACCAGAGCCCGCCACCAGCACGTCAACCGTCGAGTCCCAGTCCGTCATGCCCAAACTCCCTATAGGTATCGCTGCCGTCCGTACTGCGTGAACTCATCGTCCAACGCGCGCTTGGCATCGTCGGACATCAGGCCGTAAACCGGTACGCCCCGACCCACCCAGCGGTACACCAGTTCGTCGGTGTGCCACTTGTCCGCCTGCAGTTCGCGCTTGAGCACCTTGTTGGAGCCGGTGACCGGCAACGAATCCGAAATCCGCAGGAACCGCGGCATGCCCTTCTTGCCGAGGTCGTCCTGGTCGTTCAGGTACTGCACGAACTTGTCGACGTCGAACAGGATGGGGTCGGCGACCTCGATGGCTGCCATCACCTGATCGCCCGAGCGGGGGTCCGGCACCGCGTACACCCCGGCGGCGATCACCTCGGGATGGCGCCGCAGCACACGCTCGATCGACAGGGCCGACGTGTTCTCGCCGTCGACCCGGATCCAGTCGCCGCGCCGGCCGGCGAAGTAGATGAAGCCGTTCTCGTCGAGGTAACCCAGGTCGCCGGTCCAGTACCAGCCGTTTCGGATGCGGTCGGCGTCGGCGGAGTCGTTCTTGTAGTAGCCCTCGAACTTCTTGGTGCCGAGCTTGTCGACGATCTCACCGACAGCTTCGTCCGGATTGAGGATGCGGCCGTGTCGGTCCAAAACCGCTGGGACACACTCGATCATCGTTTCTGGGTTGACGATCGCGACACCCGGATGGGCGGGACGGCCGAGTGCCCCCTCGGGCTGGTTCGGGTCGAGTACGACGGCGCCGCCGCCCTCGCTGGAGCCGTACCCCTCGTACAGCTCCGCGCCGAACCGGCGCTTGAAGTAGGCCTGGTCCTCCGGTGAGGCCTCGGTGCCGAACCCGCGGTTGAGCGGGTTGTCGGCATCGTCGGGCAGTTCCGGGGTGGCCAGCAGATAGCCGAGTGCCTTGCCGACGTAGGTGAAGAACGTCGCGCCGAAATAGCGCACGTCGGGCAGGAAGCCGGACGCCGAGAAGCTCGGGGTCAGGCAGACGGTCGCGCCGACGGCCAGCGCCGGGGCCCACAGCGCCATGATGGCGTTGCCGTGGAACAGCGGCATGCAGCAGTAGTCGACGTCGTCGCGGACGTGGTTGAACTTGTCCACCGCCGAGTAGGCGATCCACGCCAGCCGACCCTGGCTGCACTTGACGGCCTTCGACGCGCCCGTCGTGCCGGAGGTGAACAGCAGCAGCATCAGCGTTTCGGCGCCAACGCCGTCTGCCACAGCGATTTGTGCACGATTTTCCGCGCCGGCCGCGGATTTTCGTGCACAAATCGCTTCTTGGTAGGCGGGGTCGTCGACGACGAGCATGCGGTCGGGCGTCAGCCCGAGGTCGAGGCCCGTAAGCCGTTCCCGCCCAGCCGAATCCGTGACGATCAGCTGACAGTCCGCATGGCGGACCTCGCCGGCCAGTTCCGTGTTGCCGCGCGTCGGGTTGATGCCGACGATCGTCGCCCCGGACAGCGCGGCGCCGCCCAACCAGAAGATGAAGTCGGGCACGTTGTCCAGCAGGACGCCGATGTGAAACGGCCCGTCAGCCCGCAGTTCGGCGGCGTACGCGCCGCGGGCAGCGGACTCGCGGACCACCTCGTCCCAGGTCCAGTCCTGGTCCCGGGTCCGCAGCCCCAGCCGCTCGTCGCCGAGGCGGTCGAGCAGCAGGGCTGCGATGTCCTCGCGGCGCTCAGGCATTGGCGGCGGCGGCCTTCTGGTCGATGTACGCCTGCGGCAGGTCTGCCACACCGAGCTTGGTGACGCTGACCGGGCCGGTCTGATACGCGTCCTCGCCGATGATCAGGCCGTCGGCGTCGATCGGCCAGTTGATCAGCTGACGGAACACCAGCAGGTAGTCGCCGTTCGGGTCGTCGACGTCGACGCCGATGGCCTGCGCGGACGCGCCCGGGTAGATCATCTTCATCCAGCCTTCGGTCATCACCAGATCATCGTCGACGGCGAGGCGATCGACCTCGAAGACGAGATGATTCGCGCCGCTGGCCACGAACGCCTCGTAATAGGCGCGCACGCCTTCGGTGGTCTTCGGGCCCATGTCGGTGTTGGCGTACCAGAAGTGGTAATCCGGGTTCGGGGACAACGTGGCCATCAGACGATCCATGTCCGGCACGGCCTCCGCCTTCATGTGTTCGAGCACGATGCCCAGGACCTGGCGATGGCGCTCGTTCGTCGTGCGCGACAGTCGTTCCTCCACCAGTTCCCAGGTCTTGGTGGGGTCGATGACGGCCATGTGGGTACTCCTCGGGTCTGTGGCTGAGCGTGGACTGTTCACGCTTGTGTGGCCATCATCACGAACCGGGCCGGGCCCGGTCATCCGACGTACGTCGGCTTTTGCGCACAAATTTCCCGACGAACGTCGGATGCAGCTAATCGGTGCCGGCCGTTGCCGAGGGCGATAACATGCGGATCTCCCGCGCGACAGGAGGTGCCCGCCCATGGCGCACGCGTTCCGCGATCCGCTCGAAGCGACCCAAGATCTGCGGCGGTCCCCCGTTCACCGACACCTGCAGCTCAGCGTGGTCTGGCAGGAGCAGGGCGTCGCGATCCTGTCGATGCCGCTCGCGCCGGACCTCGAAGGGATCACGCCCGGCGGCATCCACGGCGGGATGCTGGCGACGCTCGCAGACGCCGCGTCCGGCTTTTGCCTCGAAGGACTCTTCGACCTCGGATCAGAAATCCCCGTCACCACCGACATGCATGTCCGGTACTACCGGCAGCCGCACGGCGGCCCGCTGGTCGCCGAAGCCCAGGTGGTGAATGTCGGACGCCGGCTGCTGAGCTGCGAATGCTCGATTGTCGACGCCGCGGAGCGGGTGTTGGCCCGGTCCACTGCCACGTTCATGATCGTTCCGCTTGCGGGCTGACCGGGCTCAGTCCGTCAGCTCCGCCGACGACAGCGCGATCCGGCGGATCATCAGCACGAGGGTCGCCGAGAACCGGTCCAGCGGATCGTCCATATCCCAGCCCAACTGGGATTCGATGTGCGCGAGCCGCGCGGCCACGGTGCTGTGGTGCACGTGCAGCTCCTCGGCCGTCCGCCGCAGCGAACCGAACACGCAGAACGCCTCGGCCGTCTCGACCTGCAGCCGGCCGGTGG
The DNA here is from genome assembly GCF_045310915.1 of Mycobacterium sp. SMC-17. Taxonomy (NCBI): domain Bacteria; kingdom Bacillati; phylum Actinomycetota; class Actinomycetes; order Mycobacteriales; family Mycobacteriaceae; genus Mycobacterium; species Mycobacterium sp. SMC-17. Next base: position 25,283 of record NZ_JBJIAK010000018.1, read on the forward strand.
GTGTCGCCGCGATCTCGTTGATGCGGGCCAGCGCGTGACTGCCGCGCGTGGCCTCGGGCGGCAGCTCGGCCAGCAGCTCGAGCGCGCTCAACCGCTCGTAGGCGACGGCACGCCGCCCGAAACCGGTCGACGACGCGAAGCGCAGCGCCCGCAGCGCCTGGGACCACGAGGTCGGCGCCGCGAACACGCCGCCAGCCGCCCCGAGACCGACCCACGGCCCCCGGTCGGCGCCGACCGGTAACGGCGCCGGGAATGCCGTGACGATCGCCTGGTCCAGTTCGTCGGACAGCGCACGCGTGTCGGTCCGGCCCTGGCACACCACCGCCGTCGCGGTGCCCAGGTCCGCGGTCCGCACCGACACCGCGGTCAGGGCCGACGTGATGACTCGCAGGGCTTCCGGCGACGACTGTGCCGACACCGCCAGCACCCTGACCTCGCGGGACTCGTCGAGCCCCAGCAGCCTGATCGCCCGCGCCCGGTCCTCCGGGCGCTCCCGGCTCGACAGCACCACCTCGACCAGCGCCGGGTCACCGAAGCTCGGCGGCACCCGGGCGCCGATGTCACCCAGCGTGTGCCGCACCCGGTCGAGCAGGACGCCGTCCAACGGGTGGGCCGGGGCGTCGCGCTCCAGCCAGACCTCTGGTGCCGAGCCGTCCCACCGCACGTGGACGGGACACCCGGCGACGACCTGCGCCGCCTCCAGCACCCCGTCGACACCCGAGGCATCGAGGTCGTCGAAAAACCGGACCAGCCGCAGCACCGACTCCGGGTCACTGCCCAGATCGGACAACCGCAACGCGCTCACGCCGCCATTCTGACAATGCTCAGAACTGCAGGACGCTGAACCGCCAGTCCAGTACCTGCCGGTCGGGTCCGTCGGCGTCGACCGCGAACACCACGGACCGCAGATCGAGTGTCCCGCCGCGGCCCGGCGTCTCGTGCGCGGCCTCGACGTGCAACTCGCTGTAGAGAGTGTCGCCCTCGTGCACGGGGCCGGTGTGGTCGCAGGACTCCCAGCCCAGGACGGTGACGATGTTCGGCAGGAGCCGGGTGGCCTGGGCAAGCGCCAGGCCGATGGTGTGCCCGCCGTACACCAGGCGCCTCCCGGCCACGCGCGAATCATGATGCGTAGCAGCGACATTGAGCGTTAGCCGGGCCAACTCCGGAGCGCTGCTGACGACGTCGGCCGTGCTGGTGAACACCTGGCCGGCGAGCTCCGGATCGAAATTCTCGCCGGGCACGGCGGAGCGCCACGCATCGGCGCTCCATCCCGCGGCGGGGTCCGGGAGGCCCGGCACGGCAGTGCCGATGGTGCTGATGTCGTCGGCGTGGCCGGTGTCGTCGGCGTCGTCGCGCAGCGGCAGCATGGCGCACCGGTGGAAGTCGAGCACCGTGCGGCCGTCCTGGTCGATGGTGATCATGCGCAGCGCCGCCAGCCCGGTGCGCGGCCGGCCGGGCTTGGCCGAATTCTGTTTGAGTCCAACCACTTCGGTACTGGTGGTGATGGTGTCGCCGATGTGCGGGAAGCGGTGGAACCGCAACCCGCGGTAGAACAGATTCGCCTTGACCCGTCGGGTCACCAAGGTCGACTGACCGATCGCGACGTCACACACGAGCGCCGGATGCACCAACGCCCGCGGCGATCCGGTGACCGCGGCAGCCAGTGCGGCATCGAGCGGCAGCCGCATTCGGTCACCCAGAATGGCCTGGTGTACCGCAGCGGTGCCGTCGGTGAGCGTCATGCCGGGCGCCCAGTCGAAGACCTGACCTATCCTGAGGTCCTCGAAAAACGGTCCGCCAGAGGGCACGTCACACAGAGTACTTGTCGATCAGCGATTGCTTGTACAGCTTGCCCGTGTCGGTCCGTGGCAATTGCTCTTCGAACGAGATTGACCGCGGGCACTTGTAGTGCGTCAGCCGGTCTCGCAGCCAGCTCAGCAGCTCGGTGCCGAACTCCTCGGTACCGTCGGCCGGATCCACCGTCTGCACAACCGCTTTCACACTCTGGCCCATCTCGGCGTCCGGAATACCGAACACTGCGGCATCCATCACCTTGGGATGCGTGACGAGGACGTTCTCCGCTTCCTGGGGGTAGATGTTCACACCGCCGCTGATGATCATGTGATGTCGGCGATCGGTGAGGTAGAGATAGCCGTCCTCGTCGAGGTAGCCGATGTCTCCGACGGTGGCCCAACCGTGCGCATCCCTTGAGGCCGCGGTCTTTTCGGCGTCGTCCAGATACTCGAAGGTGTTGCCGCCCTCGAAGTAGATTTCGCCGGGCACACCCTGCGGCTGCTCGTTGCCCTCCTCGTCGAGGATGTGCAGGACGCCCAGCATCGGCTTGCCGACCGACCCGGGATGGGTCAGCCAATCTTCGGCGGTGATGAGGGTGGAACCGATGGCCTCGGACGACGCGTAGTACTCGTCGACGATCGGACCCCACCAGTCGATCATCTGCTTCTTGATCTCCACCGCACACGGGGCGGCGGCGTGCATGACGCGCTTGAGCGACGACAGATCGTACGAATCCCGCACGGACTGCGGCAGTTTCAGCATGCGGGTGAACATCACCGGCACGAACTGGCCGTGCGTGATGCCGTAACGCGCGATGGCGTCCAGACAGCCCTCGGCGTCGAACTTCTCCATCACGACCGTCGTGATGCCCTCGGCCTGAATCTGCATCGACCACACCGACGGCGCGGTGTGGTACAGCGGCGCCGGGCTCAGGTAGACGGCATCCTTGGGGAGCCAGAAGCTCATCAGCATCTTCATCAGGCCGGGCACCTCGGCCGGCGGCAGATGCGTCAGCTCGCGCTTGATGCCCTTCGGACGCCCCGTCGTGCCCGACGAGTACTGCAGCAGGTCACCTTCGATCTCGTCCTCGATCGGCGTGTCGGGTTGGGCCGCAACGCATTCCGGGTATCGGTCCCAGCCCGGCAACTCACCGTCGGCGATCATGAGCAGCTTGGGCAGCCCGGCAGTGAGGTGCTCGGCCAGGCCGGCGCAGGTCTGGCTCAGGGCCGCAGAGCCGATCACCGCAGACGCTCCGCTGTTCTCGATGATGTAGGCGGCTTCTGCCGGCGTCAGGTGGATGTTGATCGGCACGTAGTACAGGCCGCTGCGCCGCGCGCCCCACATCGCCGCGTGCATGTGCTCGTTGTTCTCCATCAGGATGGCAACGACGTCACCCTCGACCAGGCCATTGGCCCGGAAGTGATGCGCCAGGTGGTTGGCGCGGGCCTCGAGCTCGTCGAAGGTCACCACCGTGCCGGACGGGTGCAAGATCACGGCCGGTTTCCCATTGCCCACGTGCTGGCGAATCTGCATGACGGCACTCTACGACAGGTGACTTGACACCTGTCAAGAAGGCCGTGTCCGAGGCTCCTCGGCGTGCCACAGCCGATGACGACACCCTGCCACCACTGGGCAAGCAGCCAATATTCTGCTTTTCCTGCAATTTTGGCAAACTCTCAGCTAAACGCCAGAGCAGTATCTAATCGACATTTTTTGCATATCTATGTCACTATCTCTCGATGTCGTGTGCTTGCGACTGTAGTTTTTCTAGTTACGCCGACCGGAGGTCGCGATGGCCACATTCGATTACCTCGTGGTGGGCGCCGGGACGGCAGGGTGCGTGCTGGCCAATCGCCTGTCCGCCGATCCCCGCAACCGGGTACTGCTCATCGAGGCCGGCGGTCACGCGCGTAGCCCCTACCTGCGCGTACCCAAGCTCGGCAGTCGCTTGTTCGGCAACCCGCGGTACATCTGGCAGCACCAGACCATTCCGCTGGGCCACGACGGCACCACCGAGTTCTGGCCGCGCGGCAAGGTTCTCGGCGGATCCAGCTCGGTCAACGGCATGGTCTACAACCGCGGCCAGAAAGCCGACTTCGACGAACTCGAACAGCTGGGCAACCGCGGCTGGGGTTGGGACAACATCCTCGCCGCATACCGGAGCTTCGAACACAACACCATCGGCCAGTCGTCGACGCGAGGGTTCGGCGGCGAACTGGCGATCAGCGTCGTTCCCGACCCCGATCCGCTCGCGCTCACCACGATCGCCGCCGGCACCAACCTGGGCATGCGCCCACTCGCCGATCTGAACGAGTCGGACGAGCCCCGCATCGGCCTGTCGCCCGCGACCATCCACAACGGCAGACGCGTCAGCGCCGCCACGGCATTCCTGGACCCGGTGCGCCTCCGCCCCAACCTGCAGGTGCTCACCGGCGCCACGGCAGAGCGGCTGGAATTCACGCGGGGCCGGGCCACGGGCGTGGTCCTCCGAATGGGCAGCCTGTCGATGGTGGTCCGGGCCAAGCGCGAAGTGGTGCTCACGCTGGGCGCACTGGGATCACCAAAACTGTTGCAGCTCTCCGGAATCGGGCCCGGCGACGTACTCGCGGCCGCAGGCGTGCCGCGTTACCTCGAGCGCGCGAACGTCGGGCGGCGCATGCGCGACCACCGGACCCTGGTGAACACCTACCGACTCAATCGGAACATCGGGCACAACCGGCACCTGTCGACCACGTGCGGCAAGGTCCGGTCCACCGTCAGATACGCCGCCACCGGCCGGGGACCACTGGCCGCACCGACCGGCGACGTGCTCGCGTTCTTCAAGACCGCCCCCGACCAGCCCCGCGTCGACGGTCAGATGCTCGTCACCGCGCTGACACTGGCCGGCGTCGGCGGCACCGTCGAGCGTCTGCCGGGCGTGTCCTGTATGGGTGAGATTCTGCGCCCGACGTCGGAGGGCAGCGTCTGGATCAGCTCACCCGACCCCGACCACCCCTTGATGATCGACCCCAACTACCTGGCGACCGCCCACGACCGGACCGCTGCCATCGGCGTCCTACGCACCATGCGCGAGGTGTTCCAGCAGTCGCCCATCGCCGACCTCATCGCCACGGAGCTGACACCCGGCCCCGACGCCCAATCCGACGACGAGCTCCTGCACGCCGCGATGGCGCAGGGGCTGACCGGGTTCCACGCCATCGGAACGTGTGGCATGGGACCCGACGACGACGACATCGTCGACGACCAGTTACGGGTGCGCGGCATCGACGGACTACGGGTCGCCGACCTGTCGATCATGCCGATCATGTTGTCCGGCAACACAAATGCGCCGGCCATGGCGATGGCCGCGCGGGCCGCAGATCTCATCCTGGACACGCCGGTGCGCGCCGGCCGCCACCGCGGTCACCGACCGACGATCGACAGCTCCCGGCCGTCGAACCTGACTCCGTCACCGTCGCGGTCGTCCGCGCGGAACGGCGCCCGCAGCGTCGCGACGATGTGACCGCGGTTGATGATCAAGCCCACCACCGTCAGCGCACCGTAGACGCCGCACAGCACCAGCCGGCCGGTGGTCGAGGTGATCGGGAACTGCACGACGAACAGCGCCAACAGCAGCCACGCCGTCGCCCGGTGGAACCGCAGCGACAGGATCAGCGCCACACCCATCATGGTCTGGGTGGCGGTCAGCAGCACCTCCTCGACCTGCCGGCCGTCGAGAACCAGCGCGGTTCCGCCGCCACCGGCGAGGTAGGCGATGGGCAGCGAGCCCATCAGCAGCGTCCACTGGTTGACCTTGGATGAGATCAGGGTCGCGATCGCCGCGGTGCTCTTGCCCCGCGCGGCGAAAATGGTCGCGATGATGAACTCCGGCGCCTCCGAGGCCAGCGGCGCCAGCCACTGCACCAGCAGGAAGCGGTCGACGCCCAGTTCGGTGCCGGCGTCGATCAGGCTGTTCGCGAACGGCTCCGCACACATCAGGATGACCGCGCCGGACACCAGGAACAGCGTCACGACGGTGATCCGGCGGGCCCGGTCCGGCAGCGCGCCGATGGCCGCGGCGGTACCGACGAGCTCGGGCTCCTCGGGCTCCCCGCGGGTCAGTTTGTACAGGTAGAAGCCGAACCAGGCCAGCATTGCCACGCCGAGCACCAGGTGGATGCGACCCGTCGTCGGGATGACGAACGCAACGAGCCCGGCGATGAGCAGGAATCCCAGCTCGACCCGGTTGCCGGGTTCCAGCGCCAGCATCGGTTTGCTGTTCTCGGCCGACATACGCCGTACGACGTACAGGCCGACGATCACCACGACCGGCCAGCCGATGCCCATGAGCAGCCGGTTGGAGCCGGTCATGTTGGCGGCGGCGTATTGCACGTACTCGGCGTTGTGGCCGGCGACGTAGGCGTAGTAGAGGTCGACGGCGTATTCGGGCAGCACCGCGATCAGGGCCAGAACGGCGATGGCGAGGCCACCGGACACGTCGACCTGCGCTGCTTCGGCCGCCCAGGCCAGCACGAAGCTGGCGGCGACGACAGCCGCGCCGAATGCCAACAGCGAGACGACGGGGTTCGGGTGGACGCCCGCGAGACGCAGCGCGACGGCCGGGAGAACGAACGCAGCGGCCAGCAGCAGGGATCGCGCAAGCGGCCGACGCGTGGTCGGGCCGGCGGATCGGGTGCTGGTCACGCCGCTGACGCTAGCCGCCCAAAACCGTTCCAGCAACTTAGCGTTGCTACGAATTGGTTCGGCTTGTGACGCTGAATTTGCTGGTCAGCGTGCTGGACGTTTTGAGTTCGGTTACCCTAACTCGATTGTGTGGCTAATCAAGATCATTTGTGGCGGGAAGCCGTCGAGTCCTCAACGAGCCATTCACGGCGCCGAACCTGACAGTCATCGACCCAGCCTGGACCCCTGGTTGCCTTCAGGACCGGCGTCAGTGCCGGGTCCCGAGGCAAAGTACGTGGCTTCAATCATGACCGCCATTGCCGGTGTCGATTGAACTAAGGGACCGCTAGCGCCCGGAGAAAGTACTTGGCTTCAATCACCGGCAGTTCTGCAGGCCATGATTGACGCTAGGTACTTCGCTGCTGCGCCCCGGACCGGATTCGACCTCGCGGACGAGCGGGAAAGCCGTCGCGTCGCAGGCAGATATTCGCCTGTTACGCCGCGAGTGTGCACGTAGCGCGTCTCCGCCACCCGATCCGCGATCTGGACGCACATTCGCGGTGGATCGCCCCAAAACCCACGACCCCCGATCTCCTGGGAGACCGGGGGTCGTGTGTTTGTGCGAGGGAGCTCTTAGGCCTCTTCAGCCAAGCGGTGCTTGAGGGCGTCGAACTCGTCCTTGATGCCGGTCGGCAGCTTCTCGCCGACGAACTCGAACCACTCTTCGATCAGCGGCAGCTCGTTCTGCCACTCGTCGACACGCACGGCCAGCGCCTCGTCGACGTCGGCAGCCGACACGTCCAGACCCTCCAGGTCCAGGTCAGCGGCGGTCGGCACGATGCCGATCGGGGTGCTCTTGCCCTCGGCCTGGTGCTCGATGCGCTCGATGGCCCACTTCAGCACGCGGCTGTTCTCACCGAAGCCCGGCCACAGGAAGCGGCCGTCGTCGCCGCGGCGGAACCAGTTGACGAAGAAGATCTTCGGCATCTTGGACTCGTCGGCGTTCTTGCCGATGTTGATCCAGTGCTGGAAGTAGTCACCGACGTGGTAGCCGAGGAACGGCAGCATGGCCATCGGGTCGCGGCGCACGGTGCCGACCTTGCCCTCGGCGGCGGCGGTCTGCTCGGAGCCCAGGGTGGCGCCGATGAAGACGCCGTGCTGCCAGTCGCGGGCCTGCGTGATCAGCGGCACCGTCGTCTTGCGGCGGCCGCCGAACAGGATCGCCGAGATCGGCACACCCTGCGGGTCGTCCCACTCGGGGGCGACCGACGGGCACTGCGAGATCGGGGTGCAGTAGCGCGAGTTCGGGTGCGCCGCCTTGGTCTCCGTTTCCCGCAGGATCCAGTCCTGGCCCTTCCAGTCGATGAGGTGCTCCGGCTCGCCCTCGAGGCCTTCCCACCAGACGTCACCGTCGTCGGTCTTGGCGACGTTGGTGAAGACGGTGTTGCCGGCGGCGATGGTCTTCATGGCGTTCGGGTTCGACGACCAGTTGGTGCCCGGCGCGACGCCGAAGAAGCCGAACTCGGGGTTGACGGCGTACAGCCGGCCGTCCTTGCCGAAACGCATCCAGGCGATGTCGTCGCCGACGGTCTCGGCGCGCCAGCCCGGAATGGTGGGCTGCAACATCGCGAGGTTGGTCTTGCCGCAGGCCGACGGGAACGCCGCGGCAATGTAGTACGCCTTGTTCTCCGGCGAGATGAGCTTGAGGATCAGCATGTGCTCGGCGAGCCAACCCTCGTCGTGCGCCATGGCCGAGGCGATACGCAGCGAGTAGCACTTCTTGCCCAGCAGCGCGTTGCCGCCATAGCCCGAGCCGTAGCTCCAGATCTCGCGGGTCTCGGGGAAGTGGGTGATGTACTTGGTGTCATTGCACGGCCACGGCACGTCCTTCTGGCCGGGCTCCAGCGGTGCACCGAGCGAGTGCAGCGCCTTGACGAAGAAGCCGTCGTCACCGAGCTTGGCCAGCGCCTTGGCACCCATGCGCGTCATGGTGCGCATCGAGACGACGACGTACTCCGAGTCGGTGATCTCGACGCCGAGCTTGGGATCCTCGGCGTCCAGCGGGCCCATGCAGAAGGGCACGACCCACATGGTGCGGCCGCGCATGCAGCCGCGGTAGAGGTCGGTCATGATGCCGCGCATCTCGGCCGGATCCATCCAGTTGTTGGTGGGCCCGGCGTCCTCTTCGCGCTGCGAGCAGATGAAGGTCCGCGACTCGACACGGGCAACGTCAGACGGATCCGACAGTGCGAGATAGGAATTCGGCTGCTTCTCCGGGTTCAGCTTCTGGAAGGTGCCGGCCTCGACGAGCTGAGCGGCGAGGCGGTCATACTCCTCGGCCGAGCCGTCGGCGAACATCACCCGGTCGGGCTGAGTCAGCTCCGCAACTTCACGAACCCAGGCGAGTAGCCCGGCGTGATTGGTCGGTGCGGCGTCGAGACCGGGAATGGTCGCTGAGGTCATCAAATTCTCCTGCTCGCAAATCGCAGCTATACCTCTTTAGAGGTTAACGTGAGTGACATACAAGTGGACAATCGGGCTGCTGTCCGATCTCTCACAAGAACGATTCAGAAAGCCCAATCGCAGCTGCCGAACCCGCAGGTAACGCGTTTGAGGGCGCCAACTGCCGGTTACCCGTCAGTAGCGCGAGCGCTTCGGTGGGCACAATTCGTAAATCGGTCAATTTTTCGTTTTGTGATGTGCGGACGCCATCACCGCCTGCGCCTCCAGTAACCGGTACGCCAGTTCCTCTTCACTCGCCTGCCGTGCCGCCGCGACGGCCGTCCCGACCCACCGGTCCAGCACCGCCCGCCGATGCAGCCGGGCGCGGCCCGCGATGACCGCCGCCGTCAGCGCGAGACCGAGCACCAGCCCCACGCCGCCGCCGATGCCGTCGGGCACGCCGGCCAGCCCAGTCATCACCCTGGCCAGCCCCAATGCCGCGCCCAGGCCGAAACCCGCGCCCAGCACGAGGCCCAACCACACCTCGTCCGGGCGCTGGGCCAGCACCGGCCCCGGGATGCCGGGTGCCGGCCACCGGCCGTCGGCCTTGGGAGCGCCGAGCGCGAACGTGGTCTCGTCGCGAATCCGCGCAGCTTGCTCCACCAGCCGCTCGCGGACGCGGGCTTCGAAATTCCCGGTCGCGAGCCGCCGGGACGGCACCCGAGTGAGCAGTTCGGCGTGCAGGTCGCCGTACTGCCGGCGGGACTCGCGAAGCAGCTCCAGCCGGATGCGCTGAAGTTCCAGTCGAGACGTCACGCGTCGCACTCCCGCACGTGCGAGTAGCCGCAATGACCCGCGCGTGAGGTCCGCGGCGCAGCGTCGGTGCAGGTCGGTGGTGGTGCGACGGCCGTGACGGCGCCAGTGCAGCGCCCGCCGCAGCTGGGCGTCGGGGTCCATGGCGGCCTCGACAACCAGGCCGTCGGCTGTCAGCGCTGCCGTCGCCGCGGCCGTACGCAGGGCCGCCATCGCATCGGAGGCCAACCACCGGTGCACCCGATCGTCATCCAATTCGTTTGCCGTCCAGGCGATTTCACTCAGCACTGCACATATCGACCGGTACCGGCCGGCGGCGTCGTCCGGTTCGGGGCCCGCGACAACATGCGCCAGGCCCGGCACGTCGTTCGTCAACCGCTGCAGCTCCGCGGTGAACCGCTGCCAAAGATCCCCTGACACCACCTACCCCCGGATGCCATCGTCGCACCTCGGCGCGGGTCCGGCCGACGCCGTTTTCCAGGCAACTGTTGGGTATCAATCTGCACCACGATGCGGGCTCTCACAGCCGGATGAGAGACGATGGACGAATGTATGCCCAGCGCGAGGACGACGCTGCCTCGTCGGCCGGCGCCTCGGCGGCCGAAAACGAGCCGGCCACCGAAACCACCGCCGCACCCACCCACCAGCATCGCCGCGTGACCAGCTTCCGGTCCCGCCGGTCGACCCTGTCCACCGGACAGCAGAGCACGTGGGACCGGCGCTGGCCTGAGCTGGGCAAAGTCGCCCGCTCCGAAGATGGCACCGCGGCGGGCCTCATCGACACCGCCGCCTGGTTCGGCCGCACCGCGCCGGTGGTGTTGGAAATCGGCAGCGGCACCGGCATCTCGACCCTGGCCATGGCGCAGGAGGAACCACACCTCGACGTCATCGCGGTCGAGGTCTACCGCAAGGGCCTGGCGCAGCTGCTCGGCGGCGTCGACCGGGCCGGCCTGACGAATGTGAGATTCGTCCGCGGCGACGGCGTCGATGTGCTGGAACACATGATCGCGCCGGGCACCCTGACCGCCGTGCGCGTGTTCTTCCCGGATCCCTGGCCCAAGGCCCGCCACCACAAGCGCCGGCTCCTGCAGGCCGAGACGGTGGCGCTGATCTCCAGCCGCCTCAAGCCCGGCGGCATCCTGCACGCGGCCACCGACCACGCCGACTACGCCGTGCAGATCGCCGAAGTCGGCGACGCCGAGCCGACCCTGAAGCGCACGTCGGCCGATGCCGACCTGCCGATCTCGGTGCGACGCCCCACGACCAAATATGAGGCGCGCGGCATGCGGATGGGCAGCCCCATCACCGAACTCATCTGGGAGAAGCCCGAGTGACGATCACCGAGGCCATTCCACAGGTGAAGCCCTACCCGCCCACCCCGCCGCCGGGACCCCGGCCGCACCGGGTGCTGCTGGTCTGGGACGCACCGAACCTCGACATGGGCCTCGGGTCGATCCTCGGCGGCCGGCCGACGGCCGCCCACCGGCCCCGCTTCGACGCGCTGGGCCGCTGGCTACTGGCCCGCACCAACGAGATCGCGAACGGCCGGCGACCGGACCAGCCGCCGGTGTCCCTGGAGCCCGAGGCGACCGTCTTCACCAACATCGCACCCGGTAGCGCCGACGTCGTGCGCCCCTGGGTGGAGGCCCTGCGGAACGTCGGTTTCGCGGTGTTCGCCAAGCCGAAGACCGACGAGGACAGCGACGTCGACAGCGACATGCTGGCCCACATCGCGCTGCGCCGCAGCGAGGGTCTGGCCGGCATTTATGTGGCCTCGGCCGACGGCCAGGCGTTCCGCCAACCGCTCGAGGACATCGCCCACGACGGCACTCCCGCGACCGTGGTCGGATTTCGCGAACATGCCAGTTGGGCGTTAGCGTCGGATACCTTGGACTTCGTCGACCTGGAAGACATCCCTGGTGTCTTCCGGGAGCCGCTGCCGCGAATCGGCCTGGATTCGCTGCCTGAACAGGGCGCCTGGCTGCAGCCCTTCCGGCCGTTGTCCGCGCTGCTGAGCTCGCGCGTTTAGGAAAAACTACAGATGACGTGTGCGGTGGCTGAAAATGGCAACCTCTTAGAGGGTGCCTTTGAGCTCAAATTTATGCAGATAATCGTGAGGAGCTGACGTGTTCGCCTGGTGGGGTCGAACGGTGTACCGATTCCGATACATAGTGATCGGTGTCATGGTCGCACTGTGCCTTGGTGGCGCCGTGTACGGGTCCAGTCTCGGCGAGCATGTCACGCAGAGTGGCTTCTACAACGAAGGCAGCGAGTCCGTCGCCGCCTCGGTGCTCGGTGACGAGGTCTACGGCCGCGACCGGACCAGCCTCGTGGTGGCCATCCTGACGCCACCCGACGACAAGAAGATCACCGACCCGGCCTGGCAGAAGAAGGTCAGCGGCGAGCTGGACACCTTCGTCAACGACCACAAGGACAAGGTGGTCGCCTGGGTCGGCTGGCTGAAAGCGCCCAGCGACGGGCTGAAGAAGATGACGACGCAGGACCTGCGCCACACCTTCATCACCGTTCCGCTCAAGGGCGACAACGACGACGCGATCCTGAAGAACTACCAGTCCGTCGCCCCTGACCTGTACAAGGTCAACGGCGGCAACATCAAGCTGGCCGGTCTGGAGCCGCTCGCGAGCGAGCTGACCGGCACCATCGGCACCGACCAGAAACGCGCCGAGATCGCGATCGTGCCGCTCGTCGCGGTCGTCCTGTTCTTCGTGTTCGGTGGCGCGGTCGCCGCCGCGCTGCCCGCCATCATCGGTGGCCTGACCATCGGTGGCGCGCTCGGCATCCTGCGGTTCACCGCCGAGTTCGGGCCCGTGCACTTCTTCGCCCAGCCGGTCGTGACCATGATGGGCTTCGGTATCGCGATCGACTACGGCCTGTTCATCGTGAGCCGGTTCCGAGAAGAACTGGCCGAGGGCTACGACGTCGAAGCGGCCGTCCGAAGATCCGTCATGACCTCGGGCCGGACCGTCGCGTTCTCCGCGGTGATCATCGTCGCGTCGTCGCTGCCCCTGCTGCTGATCCCGCTGGGCTTCCTGCGGTCCATCACCTACGCGATCATCGCGTCGGTGCTGCTGGCCGCGTTCCTGTCGAACACCGTGCTGCCCGCAGTGCTGGGCATCCTGGGTTCCAACGTCGACGCGCTCGGTGTGCGCACCCTGTTGAAGGTGCCGTTCCTGGCCAACTGGCCGTTCTCGCGCAAGATCATCGACTGGTTCGCCGAGAAGACGCAGAAGACCAAGACCCGCGAAGAGGTCGAGAAGGGCTTCTGGGGCAAGTTGGTCAACGTCGTGATGAAACGGCCACTGGCATTCGCCGTGCCGATCACCATCGGCATGATCCTGCTGGTCATCCCACTGGGACAGCTGGCCCTCGCCGGTATGAGCGAGAAGTACCTGCCGCCGGACAACTCGGTCCGTACCGCGCAGGAGGAGTTCGACCAGCTCTTCCCCGGCTTCCGCACCAACGCCCTGACCCTCGTCATCAAGAGCGACAACGGCCAGCCCGTCACCGATCAGCAGATCGCCCAGGTGCGGGCCAACGCCGGCACCATCAGCGGCTTCGTGACGCCGGACGGCAACGACAAGTCGAAGATGTGGGCCGAGCGGACGTACCAGGAGGGCGGCAGCAAGGACCCGTCCGTCCGGGTGCTGTCCAACGGCCTCATCAACAGCGGTGACGCCGGCGAGAAGATCAACGAACTGCGCGCCCTGCAGGAACCGCACGGCGTCCAGGTGATGGTCGGCGGCACCCCAGCGCTCGAACAGGACAGCATCAGCACGCTGTTCGAGAAACTGCCGCTGATGGTGGCGATCCTGGTGATCACCACGACCGTCCTGATGTTCCTGGCGTTCGGCTCACTGGTGCTGCCCATCAAGGCCGCCCTGATGAGCGCCCTCACCCTCGGCTCGACCATGGGCATCCTGACCTGGATGTTCGTCGAGAACGGGCACGGCTCCGGGTTGATGAACTACACCGCGCAGCCGCTGATGGCGCCGATGATCGGCCTGATCATCGCGGTCATCTGGGGTCTGTCGACCGACTACGAGGTGTTCCTGGTGTCCCGCATGGTGGAGGCCCGCGAGCGCGGCATGTCCACCGCCGAGGCCATCCGGATCGGTACCGCCACCACGGGCCGCCTGATCACCGGCGCCGCGCTGGTGCTGGCCGTCGTCGTCGGCGCCTTCGCGTTCTCCGACCTGGTGATGATGAAGTACCTGGCATTCGGTCTGCTGATGGCGCTGCTGCTCGACGCCACCGTCATCCGCATGTTCCTGGTGCCGGCCGTCATGAAGCTGCTGGGCGACGACTGCTGGTGGGCGCCGCTGTGGATGAAGCGCGTTCAGCAGAAGCTGGGTCTCGGCGAGACCGAGCTGCCCGACGAGCGCAAGCGTCCCGCGGTCCGCGAACCCGAGGATCCCCGTGCGCTGGTCGGTTCCGGTGCCCCGGTCCGCCCGCCGCACGATCCCACGCATCCGGCCCCCGGCCAGCGCGCCGTCCCGACCCGGATCACCCCGGGGCAGCCGCAGCCGCCGAGCCAGGCACCCACCAACCGGATGCCGAGCGCTCCGCCGCAGCCCCCGGCACCGCAGGCCCCGCCCGCACCCTCGTCTGCTGAACCCGCGACCACGCGGTTCAGCGCCGCCAAGGGCGCCTTCCGCAACGTGGTGTCGAACGTGACCCGCGCCGTCACCCCGCAGAACGGGGACCCGACGCCGCCGACCACCGCGATCGGCGACCCGGCGACCACCGCCTTCGGTCCGGCCTCCGAGCCCGCCACCACGGCGTTCCGCGCGCCGGGAGCGGGCCGTCCCGCCGAGCCGGGCCAGGGTCAGGGCGGTCCGGGCAACCGGGAGATCGAGTCGTGGCTCGGGCAGCTGCGCGGCAACATCAGCGCCTCCGGGCCGCAGATTCAGACGCCGTCAGACGCACCCGGCGACCAGGGCAACGAGCCGACCACGGCGTTCCGCGCCCAGCCGGCCGACACCCCTGACGCCACCGAGAAGATCGATACCGCCGAAACTCAGCGTCGCGGCACCGGCGGCGGGGTCAGCGCTGCGGATCTGCTGCGCCGGGAGGGCCGTCTGTAGCTGGCGGCGTGTCCCCCGGCGACACCGCCGCGGCCGCGACCGAACCGGCCTCGGCGAGTACCTCGGCCTCGGTGGCGCGTGGATTGTCAGCGGTCAGCACCCGGATGGCGCTGTTGAGGAATGCGACGATGGGCACGGCGATCAACGCGCCGATGACGCCTGCGGTGACGCTGCCGCCGGCGATCGCCAGCACGACGGCGAGCGGGTGGACCGACACCGCACGGCCCATGACGATCGGCTGCAGCACGTGCGCCTCCAGCTGCTGCACGGCGATGATCAGGCCGAGCGCGATCAGCGCGTAGATCCAGCCCTTGGCGATCAGTGCCACCACCACGGCCACGAAACCGGTCACGACCGCACCGACCAGCGGGACGAACGCGCCGAGGAACACCAGCGACGCCAGCGGCAGCGCGAGCGGCACCCCCATGATCGCCAAACCGGTGCCGATACCGACGGCGTCGACCATCGCCACCACGAACGTGGCGCGGACGTATCCGATCAGGGAGCCGAATCCGGCCCGGCCGGCCTCGCGCACCCGGTCCCGCACGGACGACGGGATGATCTTGGTGACGAACGCATAGATGTCCCGCCCGCCGTGCAGCAGGAAGATCAGGGTGAAGAGGGTCAGCAGCAGGCCGGTGACGATCTCGGTCAGCGCGCCGGCGGTGGAGAAGACCCCGCTGGTGAGCTTGGACTGGTTGTTCTTGAGGGCATCGATGGCGGTCTGGCCGACGCTGTTGATCTGGTCGGCGCTCAGGTGCAGGATCGGGCCCTCGGTCAGCCACTTGCGGGCGCCGTCGATGCTCTTGGTGACCTGCTCCACCAAAGCCGGTGCGCCGTCGATGAATTGGAAGACGACGAACGTCAGGATGCCGCCCATCACCACGATGGAACTCAGCAGCATCACCGCGACGGCCGCGCCGCGCGGCAGACCGCGCCGGGTCAGCAGGTCCACGGCCGGCAGCAGGAAGGCCGTGGCCAACATGGCCAGCAGCACGGGCACCACGATGACCTCGAGCTTGATGACGATCCACAGCACGGCGAGCACCGCGCCGAAGATCGCCAAGAACCGCCACGACCAGGCTGCGGCCTTGCGTACCACCGGATCTACCGCTTCGTCGGCTTGTGACATGGGCGCCAGCGTAGCGCCGCCCGATGACACCGCGGGGTCGTTGCGCCATGCGGGCCGCGTACGGCGAGCCGCCCGCGACACGCCGGATACGCTGTAGCGGTGTCACACGAGGCTGCCCCCGGGTCTTTGACGGCCCGCCGTCGCGGCCTCTGGGCGGCGTGCCGGCGCGCCGATGCCCGTTCGGCACCGGCCCGGCCCCGCGGCAAGTACTGGTGGTTGCGCTGGGTTCTGATCGGTATCGCCGTCGTCGTGCTGACCGTCGAGGTCGTGATGGTCTGGGAGCAGCTCGCCAAGGCGTGGCGCAGCCTGTTGTCGGCGACGTGGTGGTGGGTCGCCGCCGCGGCCGTCGCGGCCCTGGCCTCGATGCACAGCTTCGCGCAGATTCAGCGCACCCTGCTCCGGTCCGCCGGTGTCCAGGTCAAGCAGTGGCGGTCCGAGGCCGCGTTCTACGCGGGCAACGCGCTGTCCACCACCCTGCCGGGCGGCCCAGTGCTCTCGGCCACCTTCGTCTACCGCCAGCAGCGGCTGTGGGGCGCCTCGCCATTGGTGGCCTCGTGGCAGCTGGTGATGTCCGGGGCCCTGCAGGTGGTCGGGTTGGCCCTGCTGGGCCTGGGCGGCGCGTTCCTGCTCGGCGCGAGCAAGAACCCGCTGTCGCTGATCTTCACGATCGGCGGTTTCGTGGCGCTGCTGCTACTGGCCCAGACCGTCGCCGCCAATCCGCAGCAGATCGACGGCATCGGCGTGCGGCTGCTGTCGTGGTTCAACTCGCTGCGCGGTAAGCCCGCCGACACCGGGCTGGAAGGCTGGCGCCGCACCCTGAACCAGCTGGAGTCGGTGAGCCTGAGCCGCCGGACCCTGACCGTCGCATTCAGCTGGTCGCTGTTCAACTGGATCGCCGACGTCGCGTGCCTGGCCTGCGCGGCGTACGCCACCGGCGGGCATCCGTCGCTGGCCGGCCTGACTGTCGCGTATGCCGCGGCCCGCGCCGTCGGCGCGATTCCCCTGATGCCCGGCGGGCTGCTCGTGGTCGAGGCGGTGCTGGTGCCCGGCCTGGTGTCCAGCGGCATGACGCTCGCGGCGGCCATCTCGACGATGCTGATCTATCGACTGGTCAGCTGGATCTTCATCTCGGCCATCGGCTGGGTGGTGTTCTTCTTCCTGTTCCGCACGGAGAAGGACTTCGACCCGGATGCGCCCGAAACCCCTTCCCCCGCACCGGGTGTGCCGCCCGCCGACCCCGAGACCTCGCATGATCCCGGGTAGCCGGCCGGCGGCGGCGCTGCTGCTCGCCGCCGCGCTGACGTCCTGCACGACGGCACCGCAATCGGTCGAGTCTTCGACTCCCGCAACGACTTCCGTGGGCGCCGAGCCGATCGTCACGCCCGTCCTCGTCGACGTCGTGGCCGAGCCCGTGCCCGTTCCGGCGACCGACGGGAAGGTGCATCTCGCATACGAGCTGCTGCTCACCAACACCTCCCCCGAACCCGTGACCGTGGATTCGATCGCCGTCCTGGGACCCGCCGGGCCACTGCTGCAGCTGTCCGGCGCCGGCCTCGCCTACTGGACGCGGACCATGGGCGCCCGGGTCAGCAGCAACGATCTCGGCCCCGGACAGCGGTCGATCGTCTGGCTGGACGTCAAACTGGACGCGGGCGGCGCTGCGCCCCAGCAACTTTCACACCGGGTGGTGGTCAAGGTACCCAAACCGATGCCCCCACTCGTGCCCCCGGTGGTGACCGAGAACGTCGCACCCGTGACGGTGTCCGACCACAAGCCCGTCGTACTCGACCCGCCGCTGCGCGGCTCCGGCTGGCTCGACGCCAACGGCTGCTGCGACATGACGCCGCACCGCATGGCCCTCAACCCGATCGATGGAAAGCTCTGGGCCGCAGAGCGATTCGCCATCGACTACGAGCAGCTACGGGCCGACGGGCAGCTGTTCAGCGGGGACCGTGCGAAGACGGACAGCTACCTCTACTTCGGCTCCGACGTGCACGCGGTCGCCGACGGCCCGGTGGTGGCGGTTCTCGACGGCCTGCCCGAGCAGGTGCCCGGTGTCGACCCGACCGGCCTCACGCTGGCGCAGTACGGCGGCAATCACGTCGTCCAGGACATCGGGAACGGAAACTTCGCCTTCTACGCGCATCTGAAGACCGGCAGCGTCAAGGTCAAGCCAGGCGACCGGCTGACCACCGGGCAGGTGCTGGGCAACGTCGGCAACACCGGCAATTCCAGTGCGCCGCACCTGCATTTCCACGTGATGAGCGCACCCGATCCACTGCGCGCGGACGGCCTGCCGTTCGTGTTCCGCTCGTTCCGGCTCACCGACCGACTGGTCAACATGGCAGCCGTCGACGCGCTGGAGGCCGGCGGTCCCGCGCGTCCGGAACCCGGCTTCACCGCCCGCGCCGAAAACAATGTCAGCCCACTGAATCTGGACGTGATGACCTATGACAACTGAGCCGACCACCGGAAATCGCAGTGCCGCACTGGCTTTCCTCGCCGACGTGGTGTTGGTGGTGATCTTCTGCGCGATCGGCCGGCGCAGCCACGCCGAGGGCATCACGCTGGCCGGTGTGGCGCACACCAGCTGGCCGTTCCTGACCGGAACCGTGGCGGGCTGGGCGCTGTCGCGGGGCTGGCGCCGCCCGGCGGCGCTGAACCCGACCGGGTTGGTGGTCTGGGTCAGCACCATCGTGATCGGCATGCTGCTGCGCAAGGCCTCGGCTCAGGGCGTCGCGGTGAGTTTCGTGATCGTCGCCTCGACCGTCACCGCCGTCTTCCTGCTCGGCTGGCGCGGCCTGGCTCGCCTCCGCAAGTGATTTGTGCACGAAAATCCGCGCCTACCGCGGATTTTCGTGCACAAATCCCGGGTTAGCGGGCGGCGGGGCCGGGGATGCCGCAGCGGTCGCGGATGTCCTTGAGCGGCTGCCGGATGCCCTGCAGCTCCGCCTTGGTCTGCGGGTTGGCGGCCAGGTACTGCTTGACCTTGGCGTGCGCCTGGTCCTTCGACAGGCCCCGGAGGCTGGTGAAGAAGTCGTTCACGTCGGGGTGGGTGAACAGGTAGGCGGAGGTCGAGGCCTCGACGCCCGACTTGACGCCGGCGATGTCCGCAGAGGTGCAGTTGGGCGGCAGGTCGTCGGCGAGGGCCGACGGCACGGCACCGAACAACATGCTGCCGGCGACCGCGCCGGCACCGATGAAACCGGCAACAACGCGTCGCTTGGCCAGAGCGGAAAGCATCATGTGGTCAAACCCCTTCGTCGAGAGCTCCGATGTCGGCGACCAGTACCGATGCCGACACTGGAAGCTAATCAGAAAGTGCGACGACTTTCGCGGGGTGCCAGATAAGGAGCTCCGGGCGCGGCCGGAACTACCGCGCGGCGGGTGCCGACACGGCCTGAGCCGCAGGCACAGACCCCGTCGCCGTCGTCACGCCGGGCAGGGTGGGCGTGAACGGCACGGCGCCGGGCACGCTCGGCATCGCGGGCAGCGTGGCGGGCAGTCCGCCGCCCTGCTGCGCCGACTGCATCAGGCCCATCAGCTGCGGCAGCGTCAGCGGCAGCTTGCACTGCGACGACAACGTCACCAGCGGCGCCTGCAAGTTCTGCAGCGCGGCGCCCTCCTGCGGGTTGGCATCGAAGTAGGTCTTCAGCGCTGCCAACGACTGCGGGCCGGGCTGCTGCTGCGAGATGTTGGTCAGCGTCTGGTTCGCGGTGGGGTGCGCATCCAGGTAGGTGCCCGTCGAGGTGGCCACCATGCCGATGGTCTTGGCGACCTGGCTGGCCGCGCACGGATCCTGGCCCGCACCGGCCGACGGAGCCCCGAACGACGTCACCATCACACCGCCGACTGCAGTTACAGCGAACGCCCCGGCAAGTCCGCGGCGAACCGCCACACTGGTCGTCTTCATGGCAAATCTCCTCACCGGTTTACGGACCAGAGACGGCCATGTAAACACTCGGCAAACACTGTTTTCCCGGGGTGGCGTCAATGGCAGCGCCGGCCTCATCCGGGATTCGGCTCCCGCCATCTTGCCATCGCGGCGCGGCCGGTGACCAATCCACACAGCAAACATCCAGGTCACTGCGGTGTTCAAACCTGGCGCCGGAGCCCGCCATCGGCCTCCGACAACGTTGCCGGCGGGGACGCCAGGGGCCCGGTTGCAGTTGGATCAAGGTTCCCGTCAGGCGCCTCATCGCCGCTCGCGAGCCGGTCACCCTACCCCATACTGGGGTAGGGTCGGCGGCACGAAACGCCGATCAAAACACTCCGGTGGCAACCGGGACGACCGCAGGAAGAGGGTTCGCCATCCAGCAGTTGATGATGCGGCTGAGCGGTCTGCTGCGGCGCTGGCGCTGGGTGGTCTTCGCCACCTGGCTGTTGCTCATGGTGCCGTCCCTGTATCTCGCGGCGACCCAGTCCAGCAACCTCAGCGGCGGCGGCTTCGAGGTCGCCGGCTCCCAATCGCTGCACGTCCAGCGCGAACTCGAGGACCATTTCCCCGACGAGGGCGCCTCGCCGCTGGCCCTGGTCGCGGCCCCCAACGCCAACGCCACGCAGGAAGACATGACGGCCGCCGTCGACGAGCTCAAACGCATCGCGGCCGGCGTCTCCAGCGTCAAGGTCGTCCCCGACCCCACGCAGGCCGAGCCGCAGGCCGGCAAACCCTACGTCGTGACGTTGCGCCTCGACTTCAACAACAGCGGCGCCGTCGACATCGCCAAGAAGCTCCGCACCGCGATCGGCATCAAGGACGGCAAGCCCGGCCAGACCGCCGACGGCAAGGTCCGGCTGTACGTCATCGGGCAGGGCGCACTCGGCGCGGCTGCCAGTGAGACCACCAAGCACGACGTCGCCGAGGCCGAGAAGTGGAACCTGCCGATCGTGCTGATCGTGCTGCTGGCGGTGTTCGGCTCCCTGGCCGCCGCGGCCATGCCGATGCTGCTCGGCGCCTGCACGGTGATCGTGACGATGGGAGTGGTCTACCTCCTGTCCATCTGGGTCACCATGAGCGTCTTCGCGACGACGACGCTGTCGATGTTCGGTATCGCGCTCGCCGTCGACTATTCGTTGTTCATCCTCATGCGTTTCCGGGAGGAACTGCGGGCCGGACGCGATCCGGAACAGGCCGTCGACGCGTCGATGGCGACGTCGGGCCTGGCGGTCGTGCTGTCCGGGCTCACCGTGATCGCCTCGATCACCGGCATCTATCTCATCGGCACACCGGTGCTGTCGTCGATGGCCACCGGCGCCATCCTCGCCGTCGCCATCGCGGTGCTGACGTCGACCACCCTGATCCCGGCGGTGCTGGCCACGTTCGGCAAGCGGGTCGCCAAGCGCTCGTCGTGGCTGCACGTCTCGCGCCGCTCCGACGCCGCGCAGTCGCCGTTCTGGACCCAGTGGACCGAACGCACCATGCGCTGTCCGTGGCTGTCGGCGCTGCTGGCCACCGTCTTCCTGGTCCTGCTCGCGGCACCGTCGTTCGGCATGCAACTGGGCAACAGCATGCTGCGCCAGTTCTCCCCGACGCACGAGATCCGCAGCGGCGTGGCCGCCGCGGCGGAAGCGCTGGGCCCGGGTGCCCTCGGCCCCCTCCGGGTGCTGGCGACGTTCCCCGACGCGACGGCCTCCGACGCGCAGAACACCGCGACGCTCGACGCGCTGCACCAGACCATGACGCAGGCGCCGGACGTGGCCCAGGTGGCGCCGCCGGTCTTCAGTAACGACAACCGCAGCGCCCTGTTCACGGTCGTGCTGTCGGTCGACCCCGAAGACCTCGTCGCGCGGGACTCGATCACGTGGCTGCGACAACATCTGCCGGGGGTCGCGGGCCCGAACGTCGCCATCGCGGTGGGCGGGCCGACGGCGCTGATCATGGACTTCGACCATCGCGTCGCGAACACCGAGGTGCTGGTGTTCGTCTTCGTGTCGCTCATCGCGTTCGTGATGCTGCTGATCTCGATCCGCTCGGTGGTGCTGGCGCTCAAGGGCGTCCTGATGACGGTGCTGTCGGTGGCCGCGGCCTACGGCAGCCTGGTGATCGTCTTCGAATGGGGCTGGTTCAAGGCGCTCGGCTTCAAGCCCCTGGAGTCGCTCGACACCACCATTCCGCCGCTGGTCCTGGCAATGACGTTCGGCCTGTCCATGGACTACGAGATCTTCCTGCTGACGCGTATCCGGGAACGCTTCCTGCAGACCGGCAACACCCGCGACGCCGTCGCGTACGGCGTCAGCACCAGCGCCCGCACCATCACGAGCGCCGCGCTGATCATGATCGCCGTGTTCATCGGGTTCGCGTTCGCCGGGATGCCGCTGGTGGCCCAGATGGGTGTGGCCTGCGCCGTGGCCATCGCGGTCGACGCCACGGTGGTGCGGCTGGTCCTCGTGCCGGCGCTGATGGCGATGTTCGACCAGTGGAACTGGTGGCTGCCCAAGTGGCTGGACCGCCTGCTGCCGTCAGTGGACTTCGAGAAGCCGTTGCCCGCCACCGATACCGGCAGCCTCGTCATCATCCCCGACGACATCTCCGCACTGGGCCCGTCCGGCGCCGAACTGCGCAGCGTCGTCAAGTCCGCGGCCAAGCTGAAAAACCTTGCCGCACAGACCGTCACCGTCGCCGACCCGCTGGCGTTCAGCGGCTGCGAGCCCGGCGAGCAGCAGTACGTACCACGCGCCGTGCCCCGCCGGATCGCGGCGGCGCCCCCGCGCACGGACCGCTCGCGCACCGGGCTGGCGCTGCTGCGGCGGCGCGCGCACGGGCAGTCCCGGTCCGCGTCGGACAACCCCGACGTGCACCCCGTCACCATGTGGGGCGGCCGGCTGTCGGTCGCGCTCGACGCCCTGTCGCTCGACGAGACCGACGGCCCCGCCATCGAGCGCCGCAGCCCCGTGGAGACGACGACGGTGCTGTTGCCCACCGGCGACCGGCTCGAGATCCCGACGGGCGCCGAGACGCTGCGACTCAAGGGCTACCTGATCATGTCGCGCAACAGCGTCCAGGACTACACCGACTTCGTCGATTTGGTCTCCTGCATGGATATCCGGACCGCAGCCGCGGTTCTGGCCGGAATTGACGGGTATTACTGTGGAGAACGGTCGAAGAACCAGTGGGTGGCCACCCAGTTGGTCCGTAGGTTGGCCGACCCGCACCCGTTCGACGACCACGAATCGGCAGATTGGCCCGACGTCAAACAGCGTTGTCTGGCGGTGGCGGTGGCCATGTTGGAGGAGGCGAGGTGACGTTGACATCCGAAGTGAGGGACACCCCTTCTGGTGCCGACGGTCCCGGTAAGTCCACCGCCGCCGGCACCAACGGGGCGCCCACCGTCGCGTTCCCGGCACAGGCCCCCGGCGAGAAGCCCGTCGAGTTCTGGTCGACGTCCGCCATCCGCGCCGCGCTGGAGAACGACGACCTCGCGGTGTGGCAGCGCATCGTCGTCGCCATCAAGCGCGACCCCTTCGGCCGCACCGCCCGTCAGGTCGAAGAGATTCTGGCCACGAGCAACCCGTACGGCATCTCCAAGGCGTTGGCCGAGGTGCTGGCCCGCGCCCGCACGCAGCTCGAAGCCAACGAATGCGCCGAGGTGGCCCGCCAGATCCGGCTGCTGATGGAGCGTTCCGGTCTCAGCGAGACCGAGTTCGCGTCCCGCATCGGTGTTGGCGCGCAAGAACTTTCGGCCTACACCGCCGGCACCACCAGCCCGTCGGCCGCGCTGCTGGTGCGCATGCGCCGGCTCTCGGACCGGTTCGCCCGGATGCGTTCCGCCCGCTCGTAGCCACCCGCCGAGAAGGACCAAATGGTCGCTTCTCGCGCGCCGAGACGACCATTTGGTCCCTCTCGAGCGGCTACCACCCCTACCGCGACGCGATCGGGGTCACGTCCATGACCAGCCAGCGTCCGTCCTGCTTCGTCAGCGTGACCCGCAGACCCAACACCGTCGCCTGTGCGGGTTTGTTGGGGGTGTTCTGCGTGGCCCGCATGACCACGGCGACACTGGCGAAATTGGGGCCGATGGTCTCGATACCGGCCGAGATGGTGCTCGCCTGCCCGGCCACCCCACGGCTGGTCAGATCCTTGGCGACCGCGTTGAACTCGTTGCGGTAGGCCTCCGCGCGCTGCGGCGCCATCAACGCCGTGGCGCGGTCGATCGACACGTTCGGCGCACCGGGCGTGAAGGTCGCCGACGCCTCCGCGACACTGCTGGCGATGCCGACCACCATGGACATGTCGGCGCTCGTGGTGCGATCCGGCACCGTCCACTTGGTGTAGCCGACGATGGCGGCCGCGACCACCGCGACGGCCGTCAGCCCCACGACGGCGAGCCGCAACCTGGGCGCGTCGTCATCGGTGCCCATGGTGACGCCGTCACGGCGGAACAGCACGAAGTTGACGATCGAAGCCTGCAGCACCAGCAGCCCGACGATGGTGCCCACCACGACCCACCACAGCGGCCGGTCCAGCGCCAGCCCGATGTAGACGAGGCTCGCCAGCACCGCGAGCGGCGCCAGGATGTCGAAGACCAGTACCCGCCACGCGTTCCTCATCGCAGCGTCTCCAATCGCGAGATCAGCAACTTGCCGCCGATGTCGGACACCCCGAGGCGCAACCGCCAGCGCACGGTCTGCGGCTTGGCGCCGGCGTTCTGGCTCACGGACGTGGCGATCACGAGCACCGTCGTCGTATCCGAGGAGATGGCCGCCAGCTCGGGCTGGACGGCCGGTTTGCCCTGCTCCCCCGGCGGTGCGTGGTGCAGCGTCTCCAACGCGACGGACTCGATCTGCCCGGTGGTCTGGCTCTGCAGCTTCTGCACCAGCTGGGTGAACGGCGCGACGGTGGCATCGAAATCGGCGTTGAGCTGGCCGACGGTGCCCTCGTGCAGCTTCGGCACGTTGACGGCGACGTTGTCCTTGGTCATATTGATCAGCAGGCCGGCCCACTCGGCGGCGGCCTTCATGGCCTGCGCCTCGTGCACGCGGTCCTTGTCGTCGGCCCGGTGCCCCAGGTAGACCCATGTCGCGACGACGACGGCGACGGCCGCGACGACACCCAGCACCGCGGAGACGATGCCGTAGCGGCTGAAGATTCCCTCAGCCTGATCGCTCGGCGCGGCAGCCTTGGCGGCGGTGGCCGCTCCGGCTGATCCGGTGTCTTTCGCTGTGTCTTTCGCAGCGTCTTTTTCGGCGGAGTCTTCGCTGCGCTCGTCGGGCATGGGCGTGAGGCTACCCGCAGCGCCCACCGGCACTGCAGCGGCGATGGCAGGATGGCGAGGTGACTCTCGAAGCTACCTCGCCCCGATCCGGTATCGACCTGAGCTACCTCGACCCCGACGCCCGCCCGCAGGACGACCTGTTCGGTCACGTCAACGGCCGCTGGCTCACCGACTACGACATCCCGGCCGACCGCGCCACCGACGGCGCCTTCCGCCTGCTGGCCGACCGCGCCGAGGAGCAGGTGCGCGATCTCATCACCAACGCAGCCGGCGCCCCAAACACCGATGCACAGCGCATCGGCGACCTCTACGCGAGCTTCATGGACACCGAGCAGGTGGCCGCCGTGGGCCTGGCGCCGCTGCGGGCCGAGCTGGCTCTCATCGCCGACGCTGCTACCCCTGAAGCGCTGGCCGCCGTGCTAGGCGGGCTGCAGCGCACCGGCGTCGGCGGGGGCGCCGGCGCGTACGTCGACACCGACTCCAAGGATTCGACGCGGTACCTGCTGCATTTCACGCAGTCCGGGCTCGGCCTGCCCGACGAGTCCTACTACCGCGAGCCGGCACACGCGGCGGTGCTGGCGGCCTACCCGCAGCACATCGCCCGCATGCTGAGCCTGGTCTACGGCGGCGACCAGACCGAGACCGCCGCCCGCATCGTCGCGCTGGAGACCAAGCTGGCCGCGGCGCACTGGGATGTGGTCAAGCGCCGCGACGCGGACCTGAGCTACAACCTGCGGCGGTTCGCCGATCTGGCCGACGAGGCGCCCGGTTTCGACTGGGACGGCTGGCTGGCGGCCGTCGGCGCGTCGGCCGATGTGGTCACCGAAGTCGTGGTGCGGCAACCCGATTTCCTCGTCGCCTTCGCGGCGCTGTGGGCGTCCGAGCCGCTCGAGGACTGGAAGGCGTGGCTGAGCTGGCGCGTGATCAGCGGCCGTGCCCCGATCCTGACCGACGACCTGGTCGCGGAGAACTTCGACTTCTACGGCCGCACCCTGTCCGGCACCGAGGCGATCCGGGACCGCTGGAAGCGCGGCGTCGGCCTGGTCGAGAGCCTGATGGGTGACGCCGTCGGCAAGCTCTACGTGGACCGGCACTTCCCGCCGTCCCACAAGGCGCGCATGGATGAGCTGGTGGCCAATCTGCGCGAGGCCTACCGCGTCAGCATCACCAACCTGGAGTGGATGACGCCCGAGACCCGGCAGCGCGCGCTGGCCAAGCTGGACAAGTTCACCCCGAAGATCGGCTACCCGGCACGCTGGCGGGACTACTCGAATCTGGTGATCGACGCCGGCGACCTGTATGGCAACTACCTGCGGGGCCAGGCCGTCGAGCACGATCGCGAGCTGGCCAAGCTGGGTAGCGAAGTGGACCGCGACGAGTGGTTCATGACGCCGCAGACGGTGAACGCCTACTACAACCCGGGCATGAACGAGATCGTCTTCCCCGCGGCCATTCTGCAGCCGCCGTTCTTCGACGCCGAGGCCGACGACGCCGCCAACTACGGCGGCATCGGTGCGGTGATCGGGCATGAGATCGGGCACGGTTTCGACGACCAGGGCGCCAAGTACGACGGCGACGGCAACCTCGTCGACTGGTGGACCGATGCCGACCGTGCCGAATTCGGTTTGCGGACAAAGGCTCTCATCGAGCAGTACGAGGCCTTCACGCCGCGGGCGCTGGACGCGGGCCATCACTTGAACGGTGCGTTCACCGTCGGCGAGAACATCGGCGATCTGGGTGGGCTGTCCATCGCGCTGCTGGCCTACGAGCTGTCACTGGGCGGCAAGGAGGCGCCCGTCATCGACGGGCTGACCGGCGTCCAGCGCGTCTACTTCGGCTGGGCGCAGGTGTGGCGTACCAAATCCCGTGACGCCGAAGCCATTCGGCGCCTGGCCGTCGACCCGCATTCGCCGCCGGAGTTCCGGTGCAACGGCGTGATCCGGAACATCGACTCGTTCTACGAGGCGTTCGACGTCACCACGACCGACGAGCTGTACCTGGACCCCGCCGAGCGCGTGCGCATCTGGAATTAGCCATACCACGCGAAAACCCCCTATTTCGTTGGAAATAGGGGGTTTTCGTGTTGTTCGACGGATCAGCGCGTGCCGGCGCCCGAACCCGAACCCGAGCCGCTGCCCGTGGTCGGCGTCGCGGCCGGGGTCTGCATGCCCCACTGCCAGTCGCCCGCGCCGTCGGAGTAGTTGTAGAGACCGACCGAGTTCTTCACGACGATCGGGTCACCGCTGCCGAACTGGTCGTAGAACCACTTGGCGTTGTCGGGCGCCAGGTTGATGCAGCCGTGGCTGACGTTGCGCTTGCCCTGGTCGGACACCGACCACGGGGCGCTGTGCACGAACGCGCCGCTGTTGTCGATGCGGACGGCCCACTGCACCTTCAGCTTGTAGCCCTCGGGGGAGTTGACGGGGACGCCGTAGGTCGACGAGTCCATCACGATGTCCGGGAACTTCTCCAGCACGTAGTAGGTGCCGTTCTTGGTCTCGTCGCCGGTCTTGCCCATGGACATCGGGAACGTCTTCTCGACCTTGCCGTTACGGCTGATGGTCATCTGGTGCGTCGCGTTGTCGGCGGTGGCGACCAGCGCGTCACCGGTGCGGAAGCTGGACTTGGTGCCCGCGGCGTCGATGTTGACGACGGTGTTGGCCGGCCAGAAGGCGATGGGCCGCCAGCGCAGCTGGGTGTCGGTCACCCAATAGAACATGCCGGGCACCGGCGGGTTCGACGAGATGTGCACGGCGTCCTGCGCCATCTGCTTGTTGGCGATGGGCCGCGGGAAGTTGATGTAGATCGGCTTGGCCACACCCACCATGGACCCATTCACCGGGTTGAAGGTCGGCGGGTTGAACGGCGGCTGACCGACGAACGGGGTCGGGTTCTGGCCTGCCGGAGTACCTGGCGGGATCGGCTGGGGTTCGCCGGGGATCGGGGCGCCCGGGATGACGGGCGCAGGCGCCGGCACCGGTTCAGCAGCCGGCGGGATCGGCGGTGGCAAGGGTGCCTCAGTGGGAAGACCCGGATCGATGGGCGCCGCCGCCACATCGGGGTCCGGCGCATCCGGGTCGGCCAGTGCCGACGGGGTTGCGACGGTCATTCCGGCGACCAGTCCGGCCGCCACGACCGCGGTCAGAAGCTTGCTCTTGTTCCACTGCGGCATCCGCCACCTCCAGTTCACAACGTCCCCAGTCTCTCATAGCGCGCTGACCGGCCCCTGCCGCGAAAGCCCGTCGTACCGCGATTTCGGCCCCGTCGAAGGCGGCTGAACTGCACAGTTGATCGCCTCAGATATGTCGAGCGTTACTCTCACCGGTCACACGCGACACCCGGGAAACACGGCGGACGGCTGTCGAAGCCGCGGAATCCGCGCACAATCGACCATGTGATTGTTGCCTTCAGCGTCAGCCCGATGGGTGGTGACGAGTCCGGCGGCGTCGCCGCGGCCGTCGCCGCAGCCGTGCGGGTGGTGCGCGAGTCCGGCCTGCCCAACGAGACCAACGCGATGTTCACGAACATCGAAGGTGAGTGGGACGAGGTGATGGCCGTCGTCAAACGGGCCGTGGACGCCGTGGCTGCGGTGTCCCCGCGGGTCAGCCTGGTCCTCAAGGCCGACATCCGGCCCGGCTACACCGGCCAGCTGACCGCGAAGGTCCAGCGCATCGAGGACGAACTCGGCACGTAGCCGCAACGCGGCCGTCGACCCCTAACACGATCGACACACGCCCGTACTGCCGGCGCCATCATGCTGCCGACAATGGTCAGGCATGGGTTCTGATGTGCACGGGTTCGCCGCTGGTCCGACCATCGGCCCGTCGGTGGCCGAAATCCTCGATTCGCACGCCGCCGGCACCGGCTCTCCGGTCAAGACCGCGGCCCGCGTGGCCGACGCCATCGCCGCCCGCGGGGACGACGGCACCTGGCTGTCCGTCGTGCCGCGCGAGGAGCTGTTGGCGGCCGCGGCGGAGATCGAGAACCGGCCCGGCGCCCGCACACTGCCGCTGTACGGCGTGCCGTTCGGTGTGAAGGACAGCATCGACGTCGCCGGCGTGCCCACGACCCTGTCCTGCCCCGACTACGCGTACGTCGCCGAGCGAACCGCACCGGCCGTGCAACGCCTGCTCGACGCGGGCGCGCTCTATGTCGGCAAGACCAACCTCGACCAGTTCGCGACGGGTCTCAACGGCACCCGGACGCCCTATACGGTGCCGCGCAGCGTCTACGGCGGTGGTCTCATCTCGGGCGGGTCCAGCTCGGGCTCCGCGCTGGCGGTCGCGCTGGGCCAGGTGCCGTTCGCGGTGGCCACCGACACCGCCGGGTCCGGCCGGGTCCCCGCCGCCCTCAACGGCGTGGTCGGTTTCAAACCGTCCCGGGGACTGATCAGCACCGTCGGACTGGTACCGGCGTGCAAGTCGCTGGACTGCCTCAGCGTGATGGCGGGCTGCATCGACGACGTGGACCGGGTGTTCGACGTGATGGCCGGCCGCGACGACGCCGACGCGTGGTCGCGCGACCGGGGACCGCGCCACGGCGGCGGGCCGATCCGGGTCGGACTGCCGCCGATCGCCGAGCTGGAGTTCTTCGGCGACGATGCCATGCGCGCAGCGCATCTGAGTTTCCGCGAACACCTCGAGCGCCTGGCCGTCATCGTCGAGGTGTCACTGGCGCCGTTCCTCGCCGCGGGAGCCCTGCTCTATCAGGGCCCGTGGGTGGCCGAGCGGCTCGTCGAGTTCGGTGATTTCCTTGCCCGACAACCTGATTCGATCCACCCCGTGGTGCGCGACATCTTCCGCAGCGGCCTGAACTACACCGCGGTGGACGCGTTCGCCGCCCTGCAGAAGCTGCAGGAGCTCAAGGCCGAGGTGGGCCGACTCTGGCAGACCATGGACGTCCTCGTGGTGCCGACCATCGGGACCACCTTCACCGTCGAGCAGGTGCAGGCCAACCCGATCGAGTGCAACACGATGCTGGGCCACTACACGCACTTCGGCAATCTGCTCGATCTCCTGGGCGTCGCGGTCCCGCTCGGCGTGACCGGTGACGGCCGTCCGTACAGCGCGATGCTGCTGGGCAACGCCCTGTCGGACGACACCGCGCTGACGCTGGCCGCGCGCATCCTCGACGAACCCCGCACGACAACCGAGGTCGCCGCGGCGCCCGTCGAGGAGCTCGCATGACGTCCGTCGAGGTCCCGGCCGAACCGACCCCGTTCACCCTCACCGCCGGGCGGACCGCGCTGATCGTCATCGACATGCAACGCGATTTCCTGCTGCCCGGCGGCTTCGGCGAGAGCCTCGGCAACGACGTCGACCAGCTGCTCAAGGTGGTGCCACCGCTGGCGGCGTTGCTCGCCGCGGCCCGTGCCGCCGGGGTCATGGTCGTCCACACCCGCGAGGGCCACGAACCAGACCTGTCGGACTGCCCGCCCGCCAAGCTCAATCGCGGTGCGCCGTCGAAACGGATCGGGGATCCCGGCAAGTACGGCCGCATCCTGATCCGCGGTGAGTACGGCCACGACATCGTCGACGAGCTGGCCCCGATCGACGGGGAGCTGGTGATCGACAAGCCGGGCAAGGGCGCGTTCTACGCCACCGGGCTGCAGGACGCGCTGACCGCTGCGGGCATCACGCAGCTGCTCGTCACCGGCGTCACCACCGAGGTGTGCGTGCACACCACCACCCGCGAAGCCAATGACCGTGGCTACGAGTGCCTGGTCGTATCCGATTGCGTCGGTTCATATTTCCCGGAGTTCCAGCAGGTGGGCCTGGAGATGATCGCAGCGCAGGGCGGCATTTTCGGCTGGGTTGCGGACACCGCGGCGGTCATTCCCGCGCTGCAACAACTCGGCGCCCCGTCACCTTCTGCGGTCTAGAGAGGACCTGCCCATGTCCACCGACGTCTCCGATCCCCCGGCCGCCGGCACCCCCAAACCGGCCCTGTCCCTACCGTGGTGGACGCGCGGCGACACCAACGCGTTCTTCGGGCTGGGGTTCAACATCCTGGTCAACGTCCTGACGCTGACGGGTCTCATGATCGGCGTCGTCAAGGTCCCCGCCGGTGACGTACTCGGCACCATCCTGCCCGCGCTCGGGGTGGCGCTGATCCTCGGCAACCTCTACTACACATTCCTGGCCCGCCGCCTCGCGCGGCGCGAAAACCGCACGGACGTCACGGCTTTGCCGTACGGCCCGAGCGTGCCGCACATGTTCATCGTGGTGTTCGTGGTGATGCTGCCGGTCTACCTGCACACCAAGGATGCGATGCAGGCCTGGCAGGCGGGGCTGGCGTGGGCCTTCATGATCGGCATCATCGTGATGATCGGCGCGTTCGTCGGCCCCTACATCCGCGAACTGACACCGCGGGCGGCCATGCTCGGGACGCTGGCCGGCATCTCCATCACCTTCATCTCGATGCGGCCGGCGGCCCAGATGTGGGAGGCGGCCTGGATCGGGCTGCCGGTGCTGGCGATCATCCTGATCGGGTTCTTCACCGACGTGAAGCTGCCGTTCGGCATCCCGACCGGACTGGCCGCACTGCTCGTCGGTACCGCCATCGGCTGGATCGGCGGGTTCATGTCCGCACCCGATGTCGCCAAGGCGGTGTCCGACATCGCGATCGGACTCCCCGATCTGCGGATCGGCATGCTGCTCTCGGGCCTGTCGCATCTGGCCCCGCTGCTGGGGACCGCCATACCGCTCGGCGTCTACAACTTCACCGAGGCGATGAGCAACGTGGAGAGCGCGGCCGCCGCCGGCGACAACTACAACCTGCGCAGCGTGCTGCTGGCCGACGGCGCGGGCGCGGTGATCGGCTCGGCCTTCGGCTCTCCGTTCCCGCCTGCCGTCTACATCGGCCACCCCGGCTGGAAGGACGCCGGCGGCCGCGCCGGGTATTCGCTGGCCAGTGGCGTGCTGATCGGGGCCTTCTGCTTCCTGGGCCTGTTCGGCGTGCTCGACGCGCTGTTGCCGGTGCCCGCGATCGTGCCGATCCTGCTCTACATCGGTCTGCTGATCGGCGCGCAGGCCTTCCAGGCCGTGCCGCGCCTGCATGCCGTCGCTGTCGTCGCGGCGCTGCTGCCCAACCTCGCGCAATGGGCCGGCGGCCTCGTCGACAACGCGCTCAACGCCGCCGGCACGTCGGCCGCGGCGGTGGGTCTGGACAAACTCAACGGCGCGGGCGTGGTCTACCAGGGGCTCCAGACGCTCGGCGAGGGCGCGGTGCTGGTCGGCCTGATCCTGGGCACCATGGTGACCTTCATCCTGGAGAAGAAGTTCCTCTACGCGGCCATTGCGTCGGTCGTCGGTGCGGCGTTGTCCTTCATCGGTCTGATCCACGCACCCGAGGTGGCGTGGGCGGCCAATCCACAGGTCGCCCTGGGCTATCTGTTCTTCGGCCTGGTGTGCGCCGCGTACTCGCGGTTACCCGGCGCCGATCAACCGGTCACGGTCGACGAGTCGGACGTCGTCGCCGGGCACTAGGAGACGGCGCGATCACAATGTGCCCCTGACAGCGGCGCCATCGCAAATGACTCCATGACAACGCTCGTGGAGTCACATTGCGTCAGGACCGGACGAGCCGCGCGATCGCCGCGGAGGCCTCGGCCAGCTTCTGCTCGGCCTCGTCGCCGCCGACAGCCACCGCGTGGCTCACGCAGTGCCCCAGGTGCTCATCGAGCAGCGCCAGCGCGACCGACTGCAGCGCGCTGTTCACCGCGCTGATCTGCGTCAACACATCGATGCAGTACTTGTCCTCGTCGATCATCTTGGCGATGCCGCGGACCTGTCCCTCGACGCGCCGCAGCCGCTTGGCGTAGTTGTCCTTGTTCGGCGAATAGCCGTGTTGGGCCTCAGGGTGACCCGCCACCGCAACGTCCGACTCGTCTGCCGTCATAACCCCAGCGTACCGCATACCCCTTAGGGGTATCCAATGCAATTTCGCTTGGTGGCGGCGGGCATACTTACCTGCATGTCTGCTGATCAGCCCGATATCAAGCCCCGCAGTCGCGACGTCACCGACGGTCTCGAGAAAACCGCAGCCCGCGGCATGCTGCGCGCGGTAGGCATGGGTGACGACGACTGGGGCAAGCCGCAGATCGGCGTCGGGTCGTCGTGGAACGAGATCACCCCCTGCAACATGTCGCTGCAGCGGCTGGCGCAGTCGGTCAAGGAGGGCGTGCACGCCGCCGGCGGTTACCCGCTGGAGTTCGGCACCATCTCCGTCTCCGACGGCATCTCGATGGGCCATGAGGGCATGCACTTCTCGCTGGTGTCGCGCGAGGTCATCGCCGACAGCGTCGAGACGGTCATGCAGGCCGAGCGCCTGGACGGCTCGGTGCTGCTCGCCGGTTGCGACAAGTCGATCCCCGGCATGCTGATGGCGGCCGCCCGGCTGAATCTCGCGAGCGTCTTCTTCTACAACGGCTCGATCATGCCGGGCGTCGCGAAGCTGACCGACGGCACCGAGAAGGAAGTCACCATCATCGACGCCTTCGAGGCGGTCGGTGCGTGCGCCCGCGGGCTGATGTCCCGCGAGGACGTCGACATCATCGAACGCGCCATCTGTCCGGGCGAGGGCGCCTGTGGCGGTATGTACACCGCCAACACCATGGCGTCGGCGGCCGAGGCCCTCGGTATGTCGTTGCCGGGCAGCGCTTCTCCCGTCGCCATCGACAAGCGCCGCGACGAGTTCGCCCGCAAGTCCGGCGAGGCCGTCGTCGAGATGCTGCGCCGCGGCATCACCGCGCGCGACATCCTGACCAAGGAGGCGTTCGAGAACGCCATCGCCGTCGTCATGGCGTTCGGCGGCTCCACCAACGCGGTGCTGCACCTGCTGGCCATCGCCCGCGAGGCCGAGGTCGAACTGACCCTCGCCGACTTCACCCGCATCGGCAACAAGGTGCCGCACCTGGCCGACGTGAAACCCTTCGGCCGCCACGTGATGAAGGACGTCGACGAGATCGGCGGCGTGCCCGTCGTCATGCGCGCCCTGCTGGATGCCGGTCTGCTGCACGGTGATTGCCTCACCGTCACCGGCAAGACCATGGCCGAGAACCTCGCCCACATCGCGCCGCCCGACCCGGACGGCAAGGTGCTGCGCGCGATGAACAACCCGATCCACCCGACGGGCGGCATCACCATCCTGCACGGCTCGCTGGCCCCCGAGGGCGCCGTCGTGAAGTCGGCCGGCTTCGAGTCCGACGTTTTCGAGGGCACCGCAAGGGTTTTCGAGCGCGAGCGGGCCGCCCTCGACGCGCTGGAGGACGGCACCATCACGCACGGCGACGTCGTCGTCATCCGCTATGAGGGCCCCAAGGGCGGCCCGGGTATGCGCGAGATGCTGGCCATCACCGGCGCCATCAAGGGCGCCGGCCTGGGCAAGGACGTGCTGCTGATGACCGACGGCCGCTTCTCGGGTGGGACGACGGGCCTGTGCGTCGGGCACATCGCGCCGGAGGCCGTCGACGGCGGCCCCATCGCGTTCGTGCGCGACGGTGACCGCATCCGCCTCGACGTCGCCAACGGCAAGCTGGACCTGCTCGTCGACGAGGCCGAATTGGCTTCGCGCCGTGAAGGTTTCGAGCCGCTGCCGCCGCGCTACAAGACTGGCGTGCTGGCCAAGTACACCAAGCTGGTCCAGTCCGCCGCCGTCGGCGCCGTCTGCACCTAGCCGGGATTTGTGCACGATTTTCCGCGGTAGGCGCGGAAAATCGTGCACAAAACACCCGGTGGGCGGGCTCGGTGATAGCGTGAGGTCGGGCGCGCAGGACCGCCCGACGTCCGCTCGAAGAGGCTCAGCCTCCCTGCTGATTGCTTCACCTTGTGACCGACCTCTTCTCGGCCCGATTCGCGGACGCGGGCGCATGAGAGGAGGCCGTCATGGCCAGCACACTGCCCACCAATCCGTCCCTGGACAAACTGCGCGTCGAAGCACGCACGCTGCAGCGGGCGAACGGCATCGCGCTACACGCCGCCCAGCTCGCCGTCGCCCGTCGGTATGGCTTCACCGGCTGGCCCGCACTGGTGCACTACCTGCGGCTGGCCGCGGATCTGAGCGTCGACCCGGGCGCCGTCGACGAAAACGCCCTCGACCCCGCTGACCGGTTCTGTTCGTGGGCGGTGTTGCGGTACGACGAATCCGACGCCCCGCCGCGCCGGCAGTCCGCTGTCGAGCTGCTCGCCGCCGAACCTGATGTGGTTTCCCGCAGTGTCTGGGCCGCGGCCGCGGCCAGTGATCCGGTCGCGCTCGCGGAGCATCTCGCCCGTCGCCCGACACTGGCCGGCACCGGCGGCGGTCCGTTCGGCTGGGTGCCCATGATGTACCTCTGCTACTCGCGGATTCCCTTGGGCCGCAGCATAAATGACGTCCTGGCCGCCGCGACGCTCCTGCTCGACGCCGGAGCCGATCCGAACGGCGGTTACCTGTGGTGCGGCATGTCGACGCCGTTCACGCTGTTGACAGGGGTGTTCGGCGAAGGCGAGCAAGGGCCGCGACGGCAGCCCCGGCATCCGCATGCCACCGAGCTCGCGACGCTGCTCCTGCGCCGCGGGGCCCATCCGCTTGATCAGCAGACGCTCTACAACCGGATGTTCCGCCCGGACGATTCGCACCTGGAGCTGCTGTTCGCCCACGGTCTCGCCGACGCCGGGCCCAGCCCGTGGGAGCGACGGCTGGGCGAGGCGATGGAGACCCGAGAGC
Organism: Mycobacterium sp. SMC-17; assembly: GCF_045310915.1. Classification (NCBI taxonomy): domain Bacteria; kingdom Bacillati; phylum Actinomycetota; class Actinomycetes; order Mycobacteriales; family Mycobacteriaceae; genus Mycobacterium; species Mycobacterium sp. SMC-17. Next base: position 61,147 of record NZ_JBJIAK010000018.1, read on the forward strand.
AGCTGTGGCAGCGGCAGATTCGCTGGGCCGCCGAGCACGGGTTCCGTGATCGTCTCGACCTGCTCGCCCGGCACGGCATCGACGTGTCGGGCGTCGAACTCGTCGCGCCGACCTTTCCGGATGATCCCAACGCCCGTGACGATGAGGGCGCGACGCCGCTGCACCACGCCGCGTGGGAGGGCGATCTGTCGCTGATCCGGCGGCTGCTGGAGGCGGGCGCCGAACCGTCCATCACCGACGGACGGTTCGGCTCGACGCCGTTGCAGTGGGCCGAGCACGCCTATCAGACGGAGGCGGCGGAACTGCTGCGCGCCGCGACTTCGGACACCACTTCCGAGTACCACTGAAACAGCTTGATGCGTTGCGGGGCATCGCTTTTGAGCAGTTCTGCCCAGCATTCCGCGACCTTCGCGCGGGCTGCGACGCCGATCCACGGCTGTGGCAACAACTCTGGCGGCAGCAGCGGGTCGGGCTCGAGCGCGCGACTGAATTCGGCGGCCAGCTCGATGGCAGTGGTGAGCTGCGCGGTCGGGGCGGCGCCCGGCAAGGCGGACAGTGCGCGTTCGGCGACGGAGAGCAGTCGCCGGTGACGTTCGGCGATGTCGTCCAGGGGCCACAGGAGGCCCGCGACGGCTCGCGGCTCATCGGTGCCTCCGACGGCCAAATCCGCGGTCGTGAGCGTGGTGACGTGATCGGTGATCGCCAATTGTTCTGCCGCGGCAGCTATCTCGCTGTCCCAGTCGTTCGGGGAGACGTACAGACCACCTTGAATCGCGGCGCCACCGAGGCGCACGATCGCGTCACGCATGGCGTCACGCGCCGACCGGATCGACTCCGGAACGGCGAACGCCACGACGTGCCAGCGCCCGTCCCACGGGGCGTCGCCCCGGTCCTGGGCGTACATGAGCCGGAGGTAGTCGAGGTCCGGGGTGATGCTGCTGCGCAGCTCATCGGTCGCCCGCAGCACCGCTTTCCGCCCGCGTCCGTCTTGGACGAACTGCCCGTCGGCGACCAGTCGCTTGATGCACAACCGCACCTGCTGGTCCGTCATCCCGAGTTCGCCCGCGACGTCGTACAGCGCACCGGCGTCGATGGTGGCGTCGTCCCGCAGCATGCTCTCGACGAGAGTGCGGGTCGGCACTTCGATGGGTGCGTCCAACGGTCAGCTCCTTGTGCCGGCGGTACGACGCGCGGGGCACCCAAGTCTAGGCACGCTCGTCCTGTTCGACGATGACGAGCGGCCGGCCGTCGGGCTGATCGAGTTGGTTAGCCAGGTCGGCGAAGAATCGCGGCGCGTCGATGACGGCGTCGGGCGGGTGCACTCCCGGGCGCCGCGCGGTGCCGTCGACGATCTGCGCCAGCCCCAACACCAGCGGGATGCCCGTGGCCCGGGCCATGTCCCCGAACAATCCAGCCGCGCTCCCGGACAGGTCGAGGTGGGTCAGCACCGTGCGGTCGCGTCCGGCGCGGGTGCCGGACACCGCGGCGAAGAACGGCGGTAGCGTGCCCGGACCTTTGCTTCGCCACGACAACGGCACAGATCGTAAGTAGTGCAACAGGTTCGGTTTCGCGAACTGCAGTGCTGCCGTCTCGTGGGTCAGTCGGCGCCGGTCGGTGTCGCGACGCAGCACATCGAGGTAGGCCAGGGTCTGCGGCCGCATCACCATGAGGTTGACGGCCTCGCCGGTGAGTCCGAGCGTGCGCCGCAACGTGATGGGCTCGGGATGGCCCACCGTGTACGCGGTGCCGCGACGGCCACCCGGCAGGGTCAACCCGACCGCGCGCAGCGGACGCTCGAACGTCAGCTGTCCACCCCGGACGGTGCAGATTTTGCCGCTGCTCTGCAGCATCCAGTGCACGGCCGCGGCCGACGGCCGGCCGTCTGGGCCCAACAGCACCTCGCCCCCATCGCCGCCCGTCCCGGACACGTCGACCGGCCATGCGGTGTAGGCGTCGCGCACCGTGTCGAGTTCGGCGGCCGCCGTGGCGACGAGCAGGTTGCTCACACCCGGGCTGGCCCCCATTCCGATGACAGCGCAAACGTCTGCGGCACGGGCGGTTTCGTCGAGTTCGAGCATCTGCACCGTCGGTTCCCAGTCGTCGCAGATGTCGACGTAGTGCGTGCCCGTCGCGATCGCGGCGCGCAGCACCGGGACTCCGAAGCGGTAGTACGGCCCGACGGTGTTGACGACGAGATCCGCCTGGTCCAGGAGCCGGCACAGGGCCACCTCATCCGTGACGTCAACCTGGGCGGCACTGACCCGCACCGGCGCCTCGGCGAGTTGTCCGCACAGGCGGTGTGCGGCGGCACCGTCCCGGTCGGCGATGACGATCTCGTCGACCCCGGGCAGCCGCGCGGCGAGCCGGACAGCTACGGCACCCATCGCGCCGGGGCCACCCAACGCGAGGATCCTCATCGGGCCTCCTTGGCGGCGGGCAGTTCCTGAACGTAGCGCCGCAGATTGTCGAGGTAGCTGGGCGCATAGATCTGCCGGGGCGCGAAAGTTCCTATCACATAGGCTTTTACGCTGTCAGGATTGCTTTCCAGGTCCTCCTTGGCGAGGCTGTGCGAAGCGTGGGGATAGGTCTGGACCGTGAGCAGATCGGGTCGCACCAGCGCGCGATAGACGCGTTCGGTTTCGGCCACGTCGACGTTCCGGTCGTCCTCGCCGAGCTCCAGCAGCACCGGGACCGCGAGACGCGGCAACGTCGCGCTGACGTCCGCACGGTAGTTTCGCGCGACGAATCCCCAGCGGTCCGCGGACATCGGCGACGCGTCGATGTCCGCCATGCGGTACTCGTGATAGGTCGCGCCATTGCGCAGCAGCTGATTCGTCCGCTCCCGTCGGGCCAGGGCCGCTGCCAGTTCCGACTGCGGCGCCGCGCGTGCCCGCAGCTCGGCCCGCAGGTTGTACTCACCCTGCCGCATCCAATTGATCGCCGGCCCAACGAGAATCATGAACTGCAGGTCGGGTTTGCGCACTGCCACCTCGGGCGCCACCCAGCCGCCCTGACTGATGGCCCAGATGCCGATGCGGTGCGGATCGATGTCGGCCCGGGTGCGGGCCCAGTCGATCGCGGCGCTCGTCTCGTCGGCCCGGTCGGCCAGGCTCTGGTTCAGCCAGTTGCCGGGCGCGCCGTCGACGCCGGGCTTGTTCCACGACAACGACGCATAGCCGGCCTCGGCGAAGGACTCCCAGATGGGCCGGTAGAACGCGTCGCGGCTGGCATCGGCGGGCCCGTCGCCGTGCACGAACACCACCAGGCCGAACGGTCCCTTCCCCGTCTTGGGCAGGGCCAGCACACCGTCAAGGGGCTGCGCCGGCGCAGGGATGGTGACGCGCTGCTCGCGAATGGCGAAGTCGTTGGCGTACAGCACCCAGCCGCCCGCCGGAACCACGACCGCGACGACACAACCCCATGCGATCAGCGTGCGACGCACCCAGGCAGGACGGTGACGACCGATGGCAGAACTATCATTCATTCCACGATCGTAGCCTAAGTGATAGTTAATCGAGAGTGGCGTCAGCCACTCGGACTGCGGAGACTCCTCGCTCGCGGGCTAACCGAACTGCGCGTGGAGCTCCGGCAAGAAGCCGGCCAGGTGGTTCATCTCCTGCGCGCAGTGCACCAGCAGATCCTGCGGGTGCGGCAGCTGACGCGCGGCAAGAACCCGAAAAGCATGGTCCGCCAACGACTTACCGGCACGGAAGCTGACGTGCTGCCCGCCCATCCAGAATCGGGAGCGCATCTCGGCGCCGTCGGGTGTCGGCCGCACCTGATGAACAAGCCAACCGATGTCGACCGGGATGTCCGGCGAGCCGAGGCGGGCGACGATGGCCAGCCCCGCGTGCCCTTGTGACTCGGGGTCGACGAACTGGATCGCCACCGAACTGAGCGCCGAGCCGAGATACTCCTCGACCAGCGAGGTCCGACCGACATAGGCCACGTCGTCACGGCCGTCGCGCCACTGCGCCGATACATGCGCCCGCGGATGCCACAGCTTGTAGCGGCGCGCGTCGCAGCCGTGCCAGCCGAACCACCAGTCCCACATCTGCGGCGTCACGCCCGGCATGTCGGTGCGCACGGCAACGGTGTACCCGCCGTCCGACAGTGTGCCGTAGCCGTTCTCGGTCTGCTGATAACCGTCGGCGGCGAGCGGTTCGTCGAAGTCCGGCAGCACCGGGCCGGCCTGCGGCCCGTGCTCGAGCGCCTCCACCACATGGCGTGGCAGCGCCGCCATCTCCGGATTGAAGAACCTGCCGAACGGTGTGTCCGCGTCGTCACCGCGGTAACCCAGGTAGCTCATGTCCGTCCCATCCAGGCGTAGAAGCGACCCTCCGGGTCATATTGTGCGCGCACCGCATCCAGTCGCGCCATGGCCGCGTCGGTGGCGAACCGGGCCGGCCGGGCACCGAGGTTCTCGTCGGCCAGCTGTATCCCGGTGGCCAGGTGGGACATCGCCGCCATGTTCGATCGGGCCCAATCGCCGTATTTTTCGTCATCGGCTGCGTCCTGCCAGCCGGCGTAGAGCGCCAGGTACACCTCGTCTTCCAGGCTGTAAGCCATGTCCTGACGGGCGGGCGACGGCCCCCAGTTCAGCCACAGGAAATGCGACGGATGCGGTGGCATGGTCTCGAGGATGTTGCGCACGCCCGGCAACAACTCGGCCGTCGACGCCGACGTCCACATGTTGTCCGCGGCGTAGCGGTGGTCGCTGAGATAGTTGCTCATCACGGCGTCGTACCAGGTGGGCAGATTCGTCGGTGCGAACGGCACGGCCATCAGGGCATGGGGCCGCGCCGGACACGTATCCAGCAGTGCGACTGCAGCTTTCGCTTCGTCGTCGCTGTCGGCGAACACTGGGGAGGCCAGCACGATGCCCGGCGTATCCAGACCCGAGCTCGGCATGGCCCGCGAAGCGACGATCTGCAGCTCCACCCGGCGGTCCACGTCGGCGCTGATCGCGCGGGCCCACGTATAGATCTCGTCGGCGGCCTCGAAAGGGTAGACGTACAGGCTGCTGCCGCAGACCGACGGCTGCGGATAGAGGCGTAGGTGGAACGCCGTCACGACGCCGAAGAATCCCGGGCCGGATCCCCGTGCCGCCCAATACAAATCGGAGTGATGCTCGGCGTCGCACCGAATCTGCTCACCATCGGCGGTGACCACGTCGAGCGCCAGCACGCTTTCGCACGCCGGCCCCAGCACGCGGCTGTTCCACCCGTAGCCGCCCTGCAGCAGATACCCGCCGAGTCGCACGCCACGGCAGTGTCCCGACGGGAAGAACAGGCCCTGCTGCTCCAGTTCGGCGGCCAGCACGCTGCCACCTTTTCCGGGCCCGACGACGGCGGTCATCGCGTCGCGATCCACCCGGCACGTATCGAGCCGGCTCACGTCGAGCAGCAGGCCGCCGTCGCGCAGGTGGTTGGCCGACCAACTGTGCCCGCCGGATCGGATACCGACGGCCAACTTGTTCGCGCGGGCGTAGCGGACTGCCACCACCACATCGGCAGTGCACGACGCCTGCACGATGACGTCCGGAAAGCGCTGCGGCACAAGCGCATTCCACACCGTCGCGCAGCGTGCCTCGTCATAGCTCGCGTCACCGCGGCGAAAATGTCGGACCTCGGCCAAAGCTGTCACCGCAACTCCTCACGCCTCGACGCCCCACCGAAACGTAACACCGGGAATCAGCGGCTGCGTCAAATTCGAGTTGCGGGCCTACTCGGCCGTCAGCACCGCCCGAGCCCCGACAGGATTGGCCAACGGCACCACGATCTTGCCCGGCATGATCATCATGGTGCAGACCATGCGTTCGCGATCGGACCTGCGGCCGGCCGTCAAGGTGACCGTCACGGCCTGGTCGGTCTCCTGGACCGTGGCGTGCACTCCGTAGCAGTCCGGCGATCCGAGCGAAATATTCAGCGCCACAGCAGGTTCGGGGTCCAGCCGGCTCCAGGACTCCGCCGCCAGCGGGTGGGGGTCGACGATCGCCGGATCGTCGACGAACGTCGTTCCCGGCGAGACCGGCACCTCCGGCAGTGCCGTCGGGTCAGCCCAGGCTGTCGGTGCCATGCCGACGGCCAACACGAGTCCCGCCGCGGCGACGCGCAGCACTACGTCGCCACCCGCGCCACTGCGAAACCGTCCCAGCCCTTGGCGCCGACGGTCTGGATGGCGGCGGCCTCCAGGCGCGGATGATTGCCCACCAGCTCCAGCATGTTGCGCACACCTTGCGCCTGCAGGTCGTCGGCGGCCGGATCGAGCACCCGGCCCATGCGCGTGACGTTGTCGACGACGATCACCGCGCCCGGCGCCGCCAGCCGCACCGCCCAGTCGACGTAGGCACTGTTGTTCTCCTTGTCCGCGTCGATGAAGAAGAAGTCGAACTGCTCGCCCCGCTCCGCCAGCTGCGGCAACGTGTCGAGCGCCGCGCCGACCAGCACCTCGACGCGGTCCGCGACACCGGCCCGCTCGAAGTTGGTCCGGGCGACTGCGGCATGTTCCGGGGAGTACTCCAACGTCGTCACGCGGCCCTCCGCTCCGATACCGCGGGCGAGGTTGATGGTGCTGTAGCCCGCCAGCGTGCCGATCTCCAGCACCCGGGTGGCGCCGCTGATGGTCGCCAACAGCGACAACAGCTTTCCGTGCTGCGCCGAGACCTCGATGGCCGGCATGCCCGCCGTCACCGCGGACTGGCGCGCGGCGGCCAGCGCCTCGTCCTCGGTGTGCAACACCCGGTTGAACATCTCGTCGACTGCCTGCGGCTCGGGTTGCGTCATGGCCCCAGGCTAGCGCGCGAAAATCCGGTGCCCAGATTGACCGATTCGCCGTCAGCGCGGCCCGTCGGCCACTTGAATGACGGCTATGTCAAATCACTTCACGGGCCTCAGCCTCGGCCCGCCGCTGGGCGACCAGCGCCTGGACCTCTGCGATCTGTACGCCTTCCAATCGCCGGCCGACCCGGCCCGCACGGTGCTGATCCTCAACGCCAACCCGAACGCCGACGCCCTGCATCCCGATGCGATCTACCGCCTCGCCATCGACAACGACGGCGATCTCCGCAACGACATCGCCTTCAGTTACGTGTTCTCCGAGCCGGTGGACGGGCGCCAGACCGTCGATGTGTACCTGGCCACCGGCGAGGCCGCCGAGTCACCGGAAGCCGTGGGCGACAAGATCTTCGAGGGCGTCGAAGTGTCGTTCGGCAAGGAGCCGGTGATCGCTGAGTCCAATGGTTACCGGTTCTTCGCCGGGGCCCGCAGCGATGCCTTCTTCTTCGATTTCGACGGCATCAAGAACCTGTTCGACATCAGGGGCGGCCGCAACTTCACCGCGCTGCACCTCAGTGGCGAATTCCCCTGGACCGGTGTGGATTCCAACACGCAGGCCAATGTGTGCTCGATGGTCCTGGAGCTGCCGACCGCGCTCCTGGGAGCCGCGCCCGACATCCGGATATGGGGCCGCTGCAGCGTCCGCCGGGACGGTGCGCTGCTGCACGTCGACCGGGCCGGGCATCCGTCGGTCAGCAGCTTCTTCAACACCGACGACACCAAGGAGGAGTACAACGCCAGCGAGCCGGTCCACGACCGCGACCGCTGGATGCCGATGTTCGTCCACCTGCTGGGGCACACGGGCGGTTACACCGACGAGGAGGCCGTCGCCGCCGTCGACGCTGAGGGCATCCTGCCCGACATGCTGACGTTCAACCCATCACTGCCGGCCAAGTACCCGAACGGGCGGGTGTTCACCGACGACGTGATCGACTACCGGCTGGCCTCGCTGACCAAGGGCGATTGCCCACCGTCCGGCCTGAGCCCGCACACCGACACCCTGCAGGTCTTCCCGTATCTGGGTCCGCCGCATTAGGACAGCACTGGAAACGCACGCTCGCCGGCCGCGAGCGTGCGCGTAATACACACCGAACGCGGCGTGTCCATGTACAAACACGGCCGCTCGCGGGAAAGGGGGCAGCGCACGCGGGAAAGGGTGTAGTTAGCGCACGCCTTCCTTGGCGTAGACGACCCGCAGGACGTGGCCCACCTCCGGTCCCATCACGATGTCGGCCAGCTCGCAGAACGCCGCGGTGAACGCCGGACCGTGCGGCGGTACCGCAGCGGACAGGTGGTGCGCCACCTCGTGCAGGACCACCAATTCCCTCAGGGCCCAGGTGGATTGGCGTTCGGGCACCGCAATGACCGCGCCGCCGTCACCGGATTCGTAGTGCGCGGCCGTCATGCCTCGCCGCGCCCGCACGGCCACCGCGCCGGCATCGGGCCACCGCGCCGCCACTGCCGGCATGGTCAGCACCTGGTCGACGTAGCTTCGCACCGCGTCGACGGACCCGAAGCGCGCCTCGGGCGGCAACGTCAACTGTGTCCCGAAGAATTCGACCGCCCGGTTGCCGCGTTCCCCGGCGCGGTCGAACAACGTGCGCACGAACTGCTCGGCGGCGTACACCGCGGATCGTTGAACGTCCCGGGTCATCGCTCCAGAGCCGTACGCGCACTGGATAGTTCGGGGCTCGGCCCCAGCCGCGCCCGGCGCCCGGCCCGGTCCCCGGCCCGTCGCGCCGCCGACGAATAGCCGGCCGACGCACTCGTCGCCCGCCAACTCCCCCGCGCCTGCGACGTCTTCTTGTAGAACGACACCAACTCAAGGTCCTTGTTGCGCAACGCAAGCGCGGTCCCCGGTTGGTCGGCGCGTTCGGCGGTCGCCGCCTGCCGGGCCTCCTCGCGGGCGTCGATCAGCCGCTGCCCGACGCGGGCGCCGAATGCCAGCTGGAAGTTGAGCCGGGCAGTGATGGTCGGCGTCGGCCGGTGCGCACCCGTCGAGATGTAGGCGTCCGACGACTTGACCATCTGCACCACCACGCTGGCATACAGGGCGTGGGTGGCGTCGATGTCCTCGGCGAACCCGTAGGCATAGACGAAAGTCGAGTTGGACGCGATATCGCATTTCACGTCGTTGGCCCGCGCGATCAGCACGAACAACTGCACGAACGTGCGCAGACCCCGGGTACCTGCCTCCCCGATGGTCACCGTGCGCTGCACCGGCTCCTGGGCCGCGGTCCGGGTCGCCGAATGCGCCCGGGCCACCGCCAGATCGATCGACGTCGTGGTGGCCAGGCGCTGGGCCGTCGCCATGAACGCCTCGGCCTCATGCGGGTTGTCGGTGTTCTCGGCCTGCCGCAGCAGCGCCGCGATCCGGGCGAGCATCTTGTCGTCACTCATGCTCGCGACATTATGGGACGCGTACGACGTTTCCGCGCGCGCGACGGGTCGTGGCCGTCGCCGCAACTGTCGTCAGTCGGGCGGCTCCTGCGCTTCGCCCGATTCCTGGTCGACATCGGGCGTCTCGTCACGGCCGGTGGCGCTGGCGCGGCGAAGTTCGTCGTCGGCACTGAGTGGTCGCTTGGCCTCGCCGGTCTCGACGTCGGCGTCGGTGTATGTGCCCCGGGAGCCGGGATCATCCTTGTCCATGGCAGTCCGTCCTGTTCGTCGGTCGTGATGCCGATATACCCACCGCTGAAGGTTGGACACCTCCTCCTGCTCCCGACGGGTTCGATCAGGGCTCGGCGGGGTAAGCGAGGTTGCGTGCAAACCATGGAATTGACGGTTCTGGATCCCCGCACCGGCGACACCGTGTCGCGGGTGCCGATCGCGGGCCCGCCGGAATGCGACAGCGCAGTCGAACGGGCCCGCGAAAGCCATCCCGCGTGGGCCCGCACGCCGGCGGCCGACCGGGCCGCCTGCCTGGAGTCCGCGGCGGCTGCGATCCGCGACGCCGCCGACGGATTGGCCGAACTGAACGAACGCGAGACCGGCAAGCCCGCACCCGATGCGTTGGGTGGCGTACAAGCCGGCATCGGCACACTGCTGCAATACGCCCAGCTGGGACCGCTTCACCGCGGCCACAGCTTGCAGGGAAATTGGGCCGCAACCGATCTCATGATTCCGCAGCCGCGGGGAGTCGTCGCGGTGCTGACACCGTGGAACGATCCGGTGGCCGTGGCGGCGGGCTTGCTGGGCGCTGCGCTGGCCACCGGAAACACGGTGGTGCACAAGCCGAGTGAGCGGTGCCCGGGCACAGGCCGGTGGTTCGCCGAACTACTGGCGGGCCACCTGCCCGAGGGCGTCCTCGAAATCGTCGACGGAGATGGGTCGACGGGTGCGCGGTTGGCGTCGGCCGAGGCGGTTGACGTCGTCGCGCATGTCGGGAGTAGCGCCACCGGCAGGTCGATCGCGCGGGCCTGCGCCGAGCGGGGTGCCAAGGCACTGCTGGAAAACGGCGGCAACGACGCGCTGATCGTCGACGCGGGAGTGCAGACCGACTGGGCCGCCCAGCAGGCAGCGCTGGGCGCCTTTGCCAACGCCGGCCAGATCTGCGTGTCAGTGGAACGCATCTACGTGGTGGAGTCGCAGCTCGAGGCATTCGTCGAGGCGCTGCTCGGTGAAGCGCGCGAATGGTCCCACCGGATCGGGCCGCTCGTCGACGAGCGGCACCGCACTCACGTGCACCAGCACGTCACCGACGCCGTCTCGCGCGGTGCGCGTGTACTCATCGGCGGCGAACCACTGGACGGGCCGGGCACGTTCTACCCGCCGACCGTTCTGACCGGCTGTACGCCGGACATGCTCGTGTTCAGCGAGGAGACCTTCGGGCCCGTCGCCGCTGTGCGCAGCGTGCCCGACTTCGACACGGCACTGGCCGAGGCAGCCGACGACCGGTACGGCCTGGCCGCCACGGTGTTGACCGGTGACATGGGACATGCCCAGGAGGCCTGGCGGGCGCTGCCGGTGGGAACTGTGAAGATCAATTCGGTGTTCGGCGGCGCGCCGGGTGGTGCGGCCGAACCGCGCCGCGCCAGCGGCAACGGATTCGGTTTCGGCCCTGAGCTGCTCGATGAGATGACGGCGATGAAAGTGGTGCACTGGTCCCCGCCGGCCGCCTGAGTCGGCCCAACCCGAACCGTGGTGACTACTTGCCGACGAAGCCGTCCAGCGCGCCCGTCAGCTGCGGGGACAGCGGCGCCTTGTTCGCGTAGTTGGCGACGTTGTCGGTCGGATCGTCGCGCAGCACGTGGCTGACACCCTTGAGCGGAACCACGGTGAGCGCGGTGTGCGCCAGCGCGGCGATCAGCGGCTGCTCCGCCTCGCAGAAGGCCTGAACGTCCGAATCCGAGCAGGTCAGCAGCACCGGCATGCCGTTCGGCAGCTTCGCGGCCAGCGCCAGCGGGTCGATGGCGTCTGCCTCCAGCACCGCCTTGGCGTTGGCGGGGTTGAGGATCGCGCTCAGACCTTCGGGCAGTTTGGCCGGCGGCGTGCCGGTGGCGCGCGTCGACGCGACGGCCGCTGCCCAGTCCGCCAGCACCTGGTCGGCCTGTTGCCGGGTCTTGGCGCCGGCTTTCACGTCGGCGTCGACCGAGGCGCGCACGCGGTTGGTGATGACATCGAGATACCGGCCGGCCAGCGGCTGCAGCAGCGCGAGGGAGTGGATCTTCGGGGCATCCGGGCCGGTGTCGGTGGCGAGCGCCAGCGCGTGGACGGTGCCCTCGCCCAACCCGTAGACCGAGATGCGCGCGGTGTCGGTGCCCTTCTGCGCGGCCAGGAACTTCACGGCCGCCTTGGCGCCGGCGGTATACACCGCGCTGCCCACATCACGCAGGTTCTGGGCGTGCGGCCCGAGCCCGGTCTTGCCGGTGCCGACCTTGTCGTACCGCAGGCTGTCGACCTTCTTGTCGGACAGGTACTCGGCGAGCTGCCGCATGTTGCCGACCTTGCCGGCGACGGCGTTGTCACCGTTGCGGTCGGTCTGGCCGCTCTCGGAGATCAGCAACACCGACGGCGCCGCGGCAGCTCCGGGCACATGGCGGTAGCTGCCGTGGATGGTCAGGCCGTCGGCGACGAAGCTGACGTCCTCATCGACCCAGTCGCTGCCACCGCCCGGCTTGTCCGAACCGCACGCCGCCACCGCCAGCACCGCCAGCCAAACCAACAGGCGCACAGCCCATTTCACGCGAGCACCCCAGTCACAGCCGCACTTCGATCCAGCTCACGACGTCGTCGAGCACCACTGCCTTCTCGGGCTCGTTGAACACCTCGTGGTACAGCTTCGGATAGACCTTCAGCGCCACGTCGGACGAGCCGACGCACTCCACCAGCTTGCGGCTGCCGGCCACCGGGACCAGCTTGTCGTCCTCGCCGTGCACCACCAACAGCGGCGCGGTGAGGGCGGCGGCGCGCTGCGGCATGGTCTCGCCGACCTCGATCAGCGCCTTGCCCACCCCTGCGGGCACCTTGCCGTGGTACACGAGCGGGTCGGCGTTGTAGGCCGCGACCACCTCGGGATCACGCGACACCGCGTCGAACGGCAGGCTCTCCGCGGGCAACCCGGGAAGGATGGAACCCAGCACCTTCGCCGCCAGCGCCAACGGCAGGCTGACCTGGGAACGAGCGTCGACCGCCGGGCCGGACAGCACCATCAGCTTGTAGTCGTCGGGATGCTCGACGCCGTACGCGAACACGATGCCGCCACCCATGCTGTGGCCGAGCACGACCCGTGGCAGCTCGGGATATTCGGCGGTCGCGAGGCCGACCAGATGATGGAAGTCCCCGGTGTACTCGGAGATGTCACGGACCACCACGCGCTTGCCACCCGAGCGGCCATGGCCGCGGTGATCGAGAGCGAAGGTGATCAACCCCGCCTCACCGAAGCGTTGCGCGACATGGTCATAGCGACGGGCGTGCTCGCCGAAACCGTGGGACAGCACCACCACGCCCGTCGGATCGGTCTCGGGCACCCAGACGTCGTAGACGATCCTGGTGCCACCGATACCGTCGAAGCTGCGTTCGCTGCGGGTCGTGGCCATGGAGAGACAATATCTGGGGTCGGCCCACGGCGCGTCCGTCGCCGCCGCGACTCCCGCCGGATGTCACACCCCCTGCGTACCCTGGGTCACGTGAGTGTCCTCAGAGAAGACGCGGCAGCCACACCGGCACAGTCCAGGGACGCGTTCCTGGCCGACGCCCAACGGCACCGGCGCGAGCTGCTGGCCCACTGTTACCGCATGACCGGTTCTCTGCACGACGCCGAGGACCTGGTGCAGGAGACCTACCTGCGCGCCTGGAAGGCCTACGACAACTTCGAGGGCAAGTCGTCGGTGCGGACCTGGCTGTACCGCATCGCCACCAACACCTGCCTGACCTCACTGGAAGGCCGTCAACGCCGGCCGTTGCCGTCGGGGCTGGGCCAGCCGGCGGCCGACCCGCAGGCCGAGATCACCGAGCGCACCGAGACCGCCTGGCTCGAGCCGCTGCCCGACGTGCACGACGCACCGGGTGATCCGCAGACCATCGTCGGCTCACGCGAGTCGGTGCGGCTGGCGTTCATCGCTGCGCTGCAACATCTTTCGCCTCGCCAGCGCGCGGTGCTGGTGCTGCGCGACGTGCTGCAGTGGAAGGCCGCCGAGGTCGGCGAGGCCGTCGGCACGTCCACCGCGGCCGTCAACAGCCTGTTGCAACGGGCCCGCGCCCAGCTCGATGCCGTCGGCCCCAGCCAGGACGACGTCCTGGTCGCTCCGGAGTCCGACGAAGCCAAGGACCTGCTGGCCAAGTACGTCAACGCCTTCGAGTCCTACGACATGGACGCGCTGGTCAAGCTGTTCACCGCCGACTCGGTGTGGGAGATGCCCCCGTTCGACACCTGGTACTCCGGCCCGCGGGACATCGTCGAGCTGTCCCGTTTCAAGTGCCCCGCCGAGCACCCGGGCGACATGCGGTTCGTCGCCACCACCGCCAACGGGCAGTCCGCCGCGGGCATGTACATGCGCAATGCCGAGACCGGCCAGCACGAGGCGTTCCAGCTGCACGTGCTGGACATCAAGCCCGACGGCATCTCGCACGTCGTCGCGTTCATGGACCCGACGCTGTTCGAGAAGTTCGGACTGCCGGCCCACCTCTGAGGGCCACCGAAACGGTAGGGATCTCCCTTATATCTCCACCTGTCGATCGCCGATACGTTCAGTGGCACAGCCTCGTGACCTGCTGACGAAAGGGATCGATCATGAAGACCGTGCTGCTCGGCGCCGCCGTGATCACCGCCGCCTCTGCCGTTTTGGCGGCCCCGCCGGCGACCGCGAGCCCCGGCTCGTTCCTGGAGGAGATCAGCATCAACGGCGCCACCCTGCCCGGCAAGACGCCCGACCAGATGGTGGCCGCCGGCCAGGGCGTCTGCAAGGACCTGCGCGGCGGCGTGACGGTTCTCGACGAGATGACGGTCGTCGAGAAGGCATACGCCTTCAATCAGGGCGCGCTGTTCGTCAGCGCCTCGACCACTCACCTCTGCCCCGACTTCGCGGGCGGTTAGACCACACGAACCGCGGCCCCAGGGCACTAGCCACCCTAGTCTGCAAGTGACTGGTGAGTAGGTTCTTAGTTATCATCTACGCAGGTCAGGGCGCCTCTATACCATCATTCTGGAACGTGTTCTTACTTTGTTGCTATGATCTTCGTCATGAAGACCAAAGGTGCTCTGCTGTGGGAAGTGAACTCCCCGTTCCAGGTCGAGGAGATCGACCTCGGTGACCCCGTTGCCGACGAAGTCCAGATTCAGATGCATGCCGCGGGCATGTGCCACTCCGACTACCACCTGACCACGGGCGCGACCCCGATGCCGCTGCCCTGTCTCGGCGGGCACGAGGGCGCGGGCGTCGTCACCAAGGTCGGCAAGAACGTCACCGGCATCGAAGAGGGTGACCACGTCATCCTCGCGTTCATCCCGGCCTGTGGCTCCTGCCCGCCGTGCATGAAGGGCTTCCGCTCGCTGTGCGACCGCGGCGCCGTCCTGCTGGGTGGCAAGTCGATCGCCGACGGCACCAACCGCATCCACACCGCCGGCGGCAAAGAGGTCGCGGCGATGAACCTGCTGGGCACCTTCGCGCCGTACATGACGGTCCACAAGGATTCCGTCGTCAAGATCGACAAGGACATCCCGTTCGAGTCCGCGGCCATCATGGGTTGCGCCGTGCCGACCGGCTTCGGCTCGGCCACCAACGTGGCGCAGGTCCAGCCCGGTGAAACCGTCGCCATCGTCGGTGTCGGCGGCATCGGCATGAGCGCGCTGCAGGGTGCGGTGATCTCCGGCGCCAAGCACGTCATCGCCATCGACCCGAATCCGTGGAAGCGCGACCAGGCGATGAAGTTCGGTGCGACGCATGTCTACCCGTCGATGGCCGAGGCCATCGCGCCGATGATCGACCTGACCTGGGGCCTGATGGCCGACAAGGTCATCATCGCCGTCGGCGAGATGAAGGGCGAGTACATCGAAGAGGCCATGATCCTGACGGCCAAGACCGGCACCTGCGTCGTGACCGGCATGGGCTCGATGATGGACGCCGACGTCAAGCTCAACCTGTTCCTGTTCACCATGCTGCAGAAGACGTTGAAGGGCAACATCTTCGGTGGCGGCAGCTCGCACATCGAGACCCCGCGCCTGGCCGCGCTGTACAAGTCCGGTCTGCTGAACATCGACGACATGATCACGCGGACCTACAAGCTCGAGGACATCAACCAGGGCTACCAGGACATGTTGGACGGCAACAACATTCGCGGTGTCGTCACCTTCGACGAGTCCGACTGGTAATTGTTCTCGCGAACAGCCGAAGCTGCCCCTTTTCCGCGGAGAAGGGGCAGTTTTGTGTCCTGGTCACGATCACCGGGCGTTCCGATACGCACTGGGCGATACGCCGACGCGCTTCCGGAACGCGGTGGCGAAGTGGTTCGGCGTCGAAAAGCCAACTGATGAGGCAATTTCGGCGATACTCGTCGCGCTGGACATCAACAGCATCTTGCCACGGTCGATCCTCAAGTCCAGGAGGAACTGGTACGGCGTGGTGTGAAAGGCCCGCCGGAACGCGCCGATGAACGCGTGCACCGGCATCCCCGCCAACTGTGCCAGTGCATCCAGATGAATCTCGGAATCCATTCCGTCGCTGAGGAAGTCGACGAGCCTGGAACGAGTCTGGGCGTCGAGGTGCCGATGCCCTGGTTTCCTCGGTGCCGTCGCGGTGTACTTCTCGCAAATCAGCAGGCGGGTGGTTTCAGCCAACGAGTGGGTGAGTAATCGCGCCATGGCGTCGTCACGGTCGGCAACGCTGTAAATTTCCTCGACCAAATGGTGAATGAGCCTGTCCCGGTACTTGATTCGGGGCAACAGTGCCGTGTCGTCGATCACCCCGCGCGGGACGGCAATCTCACAAATGCCGGCGACATCGCCTTGGACCAGCGCCGCACATTGAACGCCCGCCGGCTTCCACCAGACGTCTCCCGCCGTCGGCGGCACCTGGCCCGATGGTCCCCAGTCCAGCGCGGTCTGGATGGAATGCATGGCGCCACCGCGATATACGTACACCAGATGATGCGTGTCACTGAAGCTGCACCAATCCGTTGGCGCCGAGATGCGCTCCGTGGAGAAGGCGAACGACAACCCGCGCGCCGCAACATCCTCGCGCTCCAACACTATTCGCGGCGTAAGCGGGCGGTCGCCGTCCCACGGCTTCATCCCCATCGGAAACCCCACTGGCACATCATTTTCGATCACACGGTCGGCGGAATGCTAGGCCTTCCGAGATAAACCGTGGCTGGTTTTGCAAACCTACCTTCTAGTAACTTCGCCTGGTTTGAATATTTGAAAAGCCCCACAGAATGTGAATGCACATCTGCCGTTCAGTCCGTACTTTTTGGGCCGGTCAGTGACAGCTGACCTCCTCGACTGAACCAAAGCGAACCGCGATCTCAATTCCTTTCGAGATCGGGGGCTTTCGCACGACGTGCGGAAGCTACTCCTCCGAGTCGGAGGCGGCTGTCGCGGGCTCTGCCGCCACGGCGCGCTTGTGCCGCGAGCCGGTCCACTTGACGAAGGCGTAGAGCACCCCGCCGAGGACCGCGAGCGGAATCAGCCACGGCAGCAGGAATCCGAACGCCAGTACGAGGTGAGAACCAAAGGCCCACAACGTGTCCCAGCCATGTTCGATCTGCCCGAAGAACCCGTGATAGCGCTCCGGGGCTGGGCCACCGCGACGCTCGGCGGTGATCTGGACGTCGACCGAGCTGTAGGTGATCTGGTCGCGGAGGGTGTCGCGCTGCGCCTGCAGGCTCTGTAGCTCGGCCTGCCTCGACGACAACGCCTCCTCGGCCTTGATCAACGCATCGGGGTCCTTCGAGTCACGCATGATCCCGAGCAACCGATCCACCGACGTCTTCAGCGCGGTGATCCGGGCATCGAGGTCGACACGGCGTGCGGTGACGTCGTCGGTCTTGACCTCGAGGGTCTGGACCGTACCGAGCCCCTTGAGCGACGCCAAAGCAGCGTCGAGCCCGTTGGCCGGCACTCTCAGCACCAAGTGGACGCTCGCGCGGCCGGACGTCGACCCGGCGTCGTCCGAGCGCTCGTCGACGCGTCCGCCCGCTTTGTCGACGATCGTGGTCGCCTTGTCCGCGGCGGCCGCCGGGTCGGCGGTGACGAGGATCAGCGACGCGGTCTTGACGATGTCCCGCGGTTGTTCGACGGGCGGCGCGGGCGCCTCGGGGGCACCGCCTTTGAAATCCCCGCCACTCTTGAGCGGCGCCGGTGCCGCCGGGGCCGACTCGGAATGCCGCGTCGAGTTGCCGCCGCTGCACCCGGCCACCAACCACAACGAGGCGATCAACAGAGCGAGAAATACGACCGGCCGGAACCGCGTGCGCGTCATGCCATCCGAGCGTACCGAGCGATTCACAGGAATTCGGCGGCGAATGTGCAGCCAGATCGCCAAGACGGCTGGATCCGCAATCTCTGCGCACATTCGGTGCGGGGTCGGCGCGCGCAGTCCCGCGGGGCGACCCCGCAACAAAACTGCCCCTCATCCGAAGACAAGGGGCAGTTTCGTGTCTGTTCGCGAAAGAACTACTTCGGAGGCATCCGGATGCCGCCGTCGACGCGGACGACCTCGGCGTTCATGTACGAGTTGGTGATCAGCTCGATGACCATGGAGGCCAGCTCCTCGGGCTTGCCGAGGCGGTGCGGGAACAGCACCGACTCGCCGAGCTTGGCCTTGAAGGCCTCCGAGGCTTCGCCCTCGCCGTAGATCGGGGTGTCGATCAGGCCGGGGGCCACGGTGTTCACGCGGATGCCGACTGCCGACAGGTCGCGCGCGACCGGCAGGGTCAGGCCCACGACGCCACCCTTGGACGACGAGTACGCGGCCTGGCCGATCTGGCCGTCGAACGCCGCGACGCTGGTCATGTTGACGATGGCGCCACGCTCACCGGACTCGGCGAGGTCGTTCTTGCTCATCTGGGTGGCGGCGATGCGGATGCAGTCGAAGGTGCCGACCAGGTTGATGTCGAGGACCTTCTTGTACAGGTCCAGGTTGTGCGCCGACTCGAACTCGCCGTCCTTGCCGATGGTGCGCTGGGCCCAGCCGACACCGGCCGAGTTCACGAGCGCACGCAGCGGGCCGAGGTCAGCGGCGGTCTTGACCGCGTCGATGATCTGCTCGGTGTTGGTGACGTCGACGGTGACGAAGACGCCCCCGATCTCCTTGGCGAGCGCCTCGCCCTTTTCGGCCTGGAGGTCGGCAATGACGACCCGGGCACCCTTGGCGGCCAACTGACGGGCAACAGCCGCACCGATTCCTGACGCGCCGCCGGTGACGACCGCGCTAGCTCCATTGATATCCACGCCGACAGCGTATGCGAGGCCGTCCGCTCACCGGGACGGACCTCGCAAAGGCCATCCGGCGTCGACATCATGCCGATCGAACCCGGCGAATCGACCGAATCGGAGGTCGCCTGAAACACCTCGTCATCGACCCGCCCGGTGCGAGGATCTGTGTCGTGTCCGGCATCGATCTGGCAGGGACCCGGGAAGCCTTGCGGGCCGCAGCGTCCCGGACATCCGCACTCGTACGCAGCGTGACCGATCCCGCCGCAGCGGTCCCGAATCTCTCCTGGACCGTGGCGGAGACCGCTGCTCATCTGGTCACCGGCTTGCAGCACTACGCGGGGCTTGTCACAGGGGAGACGGACATTCAGGAGTACCTCGCGCTCGCGCCGCCGCGTGCTACCCCAACCGAGCGAGGGGTGATCGCAAACGCTCGCATGCTCGAGCAGTTCACGGAACGGGATCCGCGCCGGCTCGCCGACCTGCTGATCAGCGCGGCGGAGAACTTCATCGCGGTATCCGACCGGCGGCCAACTGACGAACCGATGCCGGCCTTCAACGGTTTGGCCATGACCGTTCCGGTCATGGCCAGTGCGATGCTGGGCGAGCAGCTGCTCCACGGCCTCGATATCGCCCGCGCTGTCGGGGCCGACTGGACGATCTCGAGAGCCGAGGCGTTGTACGTCATAGCCGGCGTAATGGCGATGATTCCCTACTATGTCGACCGGCAGAAGGCCGCCGGGCTGCATCTGGCTTATGAGCTGCGATTCCGGGACGGTCCCCGCTATCGCGTCACGATCGAGGACGGATCCGCCGCCGTGGGTCCGGCCGGCGGAGCCGTCGACTGCTGGATTTCAGCCGACCCCGTCGCCTACCTCTTGGTGGGCTATGGCCGGAGCAGCCAGTGGGCGTCGATTCTGCAGGGCAAGATCCTGTCGGCAGGCCGCAAGCCCTGGCTCGGCGCCAAACTCGGTCAACTGTTCGTGAAAGTGTGATGCGACGCCGCGAACGGCTACTACTGCGGGCAGACCAGCACGGTCTCGTGGAAATGCCAGCTGTCGATGTTCACGTATTCACCGGGTGCGCCGGGCACCGAGCCACTCGAATTCAGTTCCGGGATGTAGACGGCGTTGATCCGCGCGCCGAAACCGAAGCCGGTGTTGTATTTGACGCCGCCGGACTGCTCGATGGTCCAGTTCACCATGCCATCGGCGTAGGTGTAGGTCCGGTTGATCTGAAGGTCCTTGCCGATGCCGACGCTCTTCTCGCGCTTGAGCACCATCGGGGTGCCGTCCAACGGCACACAGCGTTCGGCATGAGCCAGCGGGGCCGGCAGCCACGCCAGCCCAGCGGCCAGCGCGCCCGCTGCCGCAACGGTGGCTACCGAATGTTTCACGTGAATCCTCCCCGCAAACCCGACGACCCCTACTGTAGCCGCGAATTCGCCCCGGCTCCCCGGCTCCGTCAGTCCACTCGTTCGAGCACCGTCGCAGTCCACCGCCGCAACGCGTCCGCCTGCGCTCGGCTCATGCCGTCGAACACCGTCGTGCGCACCAACTCGGCATGCCCGGGGGCGGCGGCCTCGAGCGCACTCCGCCCGCTTGCGGTGAGGGTGACGACGGCGGCGCGCCGGTCGTCGGCTGCCCCGGATCGCTCGATCAGACCGCGGGTTCGCATGCGCGCCAATTGGTGGGACACCCGGCTCTGCTCCCAGCCCAGATGGGCACCGAGCGCACCCATCCGGCAATCAGGCAGCTCGCTGAGCGCCACCAGGACGTCGTAGTCCGCCAGCGACAACCCGTGATCGCGCTGCAGTTGCCGGTTGAGCGCTGCCTGCAAGCGGCCGCTCATTGCCAGATACGCGCGCCAGAGGTCCTGTTGGTCATCGGTCAGCCACACGGAATACATGACACATCATTTATGTTGTGCCGTCCAGTAGCGACACCTAAGCTCACCGACAACGACAGGGGACGAAATGACGGACAGCCCGACCGAACTCATTGATATCCGTCGCGCCGCCGACCGCGACACCACCCGCATCGCGTGGCTGGACTCCAAGCATTCGTTCTCGTTCGGCGGTCACTACGACCCGGCTAACACCCACCACGGCCTGCTGCTGGTGAACAACGACGACCGCGTCGCACCGGGTTCAGGATTCGAGACCCATCCGCACCGTGACATGGAGATCGTCACCTGGGTGCTGCGCGGATCGCTCGTACACCAGGACTCGACCGGCAACTCGGGCGTCATCTACCCCGGACTGGCGCAACGGATGTCGGCCGGACGCGGCATCCTGCATTCGGAGAAGAACGATTCCTGGCGCCTAACAGGGGCCGAATCACACAGCGAGCCCGTGCATTTCGTGCAGATGTGGGTGGTGCCCGACGAGTCCGGCAAGACGCCCGGCTACCAGCAGCTCGAAATCGACGACGAGCTGTTGCGCGGCAAGCTGGTCACCATCGCCTCGGGCAGGCCCGAGCACTCCAATGACACCGCCATCACCATCGGCCAGCGCAATGCGGCGCTGCACGGCGCCCGCCTCGAGCCCGGCGACAGCGTCGAACTGCCGTCGGCGAAGTACCTGCACCTGTTCGTGGCACGCGGAGAGGTGGCTCTCGAGGGCGCCGGGCCACTGCAGGAAGGCGATGCCGTGCGGCTGACGGCGTCGGGCGGGCAACGCGTCACCGCCACCACACCGGCCGAGATTCTGGTGTGGGAAATGCACACCGATCTGCTCGGCTCGTAACCCTGCGCTCGTGGCCCCGCTCCGACTCCGGTCGGTAGCGGGGCCAATTGCTGTGTCCACCAAGGTGATTCATCCGTCATCGCCCCGTGATGCGGACGTGACCAAAGTTGACAGAGTGTTTGCTGTGGCTACGCTGAAGGTCGTTGTATCGGACCGGGGAAAGGGCCACAATGTCGTTTCTCGGGTCGAGTTCCCGACGCGGCGTCGTCCACCGCCTGCGGCAATTACTCACGCACACAACGGTTCTGACCCTGGCAGCCGGGCTGGCCGGCACCGCCGGGGCACCGGCAGCGCACGCCGCCGACGGCCGCTCGCTACTGGTCAACGCCATCACGAACTACCGCGGCAGCTTCCTGGTGTACAACTTCGGCGGCGACCACCCCGCGCCTTTGCTCAACGCCGCGGGCAACTGGTACGAGTCGGGCAACGGCGGCCATCTGCTCGTCATCAAAGCGGCGTCGCAGCGCATGAACCCGCGGCTGCTCGTCGACTCCCACCGCGGCATCCAATCCCGCTGCGAACGCGATCCCCGCGCCCGCACCGCCGAGGGACTGTGGCAGGCCTCCGAGGTCTTCACACCACTGGAGGCGTGGCAGGCGCTGGGCCGGCCCACCATCGCGGTGAACGCCAACTTCTTCGACATCCGCGGCCAGCAGGGCGGGTCGTGGACCTCGACAGGGTGCAGTTCGCCGCTGGGCGCCTACGTCGACAACACCCGCGGCCAGGGCCGCGCCAACGCCGCCGTCACCGGCACCATCCCCTACGCCGGCAAGCAGGGACTGTCCGGCGGTAACGAGGTGTGGACTGCGCTGAGCACCATGGTCATTCCGTCCGACGGCGCGCCGTACATGATAACACCAAGCAGCACAAGCGATTTCAACGCCGCAACCGGGGCGATCAACAACCTGGTGAACCAGGGCGCCCGGTTCGTCGCGGTCAGCGGCATCGGCCTGCTGGCACCTGGCGACACCAGCCAGTTGAACGACGGTGGCCCCAGCGCCGCCCGCACCGCACTGGCATACGTGCGGAGCCGCGACGAGATGTACATCTTCCAGGGCGGCAGCTACACGCCCGATCAAGTCCAGGACCTGTTCCGGGCGCTCGGCAGCGACACCGCCATCCTCCTGGACGGCGGTGGTTCCTCCGCCATCGTGCTGCGCCGCGACACCGGTGGCCGCTGGGCCGGATCCGGTACGCCGCGCGGTTCCTGCGACACCCCGGCAGTCCTGTGCGACTCCAGAGAACGCGCACTCCCCGGCTGGCTCGGCTTCGCCTGATGCGTCAGCCGCCAGGCCGTCGCTCCCCCGGTGCCGCAGGCGCCGGAATCAGCCTTGGCGCCAGTGTCTTTCGGCTCCTCCTCGACCTCGGAGCAGCCCGCCGGGGACGTTCCGTGTCCGCCCGCAGCTTGGCGCGGCTCGTCCTTCTGGCCATGCGACGCCCACAGCGGCCCACCGTCACCGGTCTGGAGATCGAACGCTTCCCCGCGTGCCTGCGGATCGGTCTGAAGATCGGCCTCCGCATCGGTCTCGGGCTCTTCTGCCTCGGGCTCGGCGTCGGGGTCTGTGTCGGTCTGTGCCTGTGGCTCGTGGGCCGGCTGCTCGTCGGCGTTGTCGTTGTCACCGGTCGACTGGTAATCGCCCTGGGGCTTCGCGCGCGGGCCCGTGACAGGGGCGTAGTCGAGCGACAGCGCGGGCCCGCTCCGCAGCGGTCGACACAATCACGGCCGCCGGGCCGGCGGCACCGTCGTCCGCCGGCGGCCTGCGCGTCAGGCCTGGTCCGCCTGACCCGACAACGTCGACTGCGAACCTACGCACACCCGCACTCGGGTTTTCACGACGTCAGTTCTCACTCAAAGACAAGAACGCCCGACGTGAATTCACGTCGGGTGTTCCTGTTGCCGGTGTCAGCCGGCGTGTGCGGCTGAGCCCCCGCCGGTGGCGGCGGTCGACTTCGCGGCGCTTTCCTTCTTCTGCCGCTTGGTCTTCGGGGTGTCCTTGGCGACCTTCTCGGACTTGTCCTTGCCGGCCTTGGTGTCCTTGGTGACCTTGTCGGTCTTCGCGGGCTTGTCGGCCTTCTTGTCCTTCTTGTCCTTGCCTGCGGTGGACGTGCCGTCCGCATCGTCAGCGGCGTGCTTCGGCTTCTTACCGCTGTCCGGCGTGGACGGGGTGCCTTCCTCGGCGGCGTGCTTGCCCGACGACTGCTCGGTGTCCGTCTTGGTGTCGGTCTTCGGGTCGGCCTTCGGATCGGTCTTGGTGTCCTCTGCCTTGGGCTCGGCCTTCGGGTCGGTCTTGGGATCTTCGGCGGCCGGAGTGGTGCCGGTCGTGTCCTCGGCCGTCTTGTCCTTGTCGCCGGCCGTGTGGTCGGTGGCCTGCTTGCCGTCCTTCTTGCCCGTACCGGTGAGGCCGGTGAGGCTCGCCGACAGCGGCGCCAGCTTCGGCGTGGTCGACGGAATGTCCGTCGCGGCCGTCGGGCTGACGACGCCCTCCTTCGCCGCCAGCGAATTGACCGTCGCGCCCTGCGTCAGACCGCCCAGCGTGCCCAGCACGCCGTTGAGCAGGTTCTGCACCGTGCCGGCCAGGCCGCCCAGCGGGTTGAAGCTGCCGAGCTTGCCGCCGGTCAGCAGCTTGATCAGCGCTTCGACTGCGTTGTCCGGCGCAGCGGTCGGGTTGGCGCTGAAGAACTCCTTCTTGAAGCCCGCGACCAGCGAGTTCATGATGTCCGCCGGCACCTTCTGCCAGTTGACGTTCGGGAACGAGAAGAACGGCGTCGGGGTGGCGGCGTCGTCCAGGGTGCGGCTGTAGGTGCCGTCCGCGTTGCGGACGACGTCGGTGTAGCCCAGGTTCACCAGGCTGGTCATGGCCGGCGCGAGTGCGTTGGCCAACCGGTAGACCGGGTCACCCAGCGTGCCGAAGCTGACCATGTTCAGCACGTCGCCGGTCAGGTACATCGGCTCCATCAACGGCAGCGTGTTGGTCGGGATCGTCAGATAGATGTTGACGGCCAACGGGTTTCCGGACAGCAGGCCACCGGTGAGGTCGCCCAACTGGCTGGTCAGCTGGTTGGTCAGGGTGGCGGTGGAGATGCCGCGCAGCAGGTAGGTCGGCAGGGTGCCGGCGACCAGGTTGTTGGCCAGGCTGAACGGGTTGGGCCACGCGGCCAGGTCCGAGAACGGCTGGTACTCGAGGGTGGCGTCGACCTTGATGGGCAGCAGGCTCGCACCGCCGATGGACAGCCCGGTGTTCAGCAGCGGGATGCCGCCGCTGTGTGCGGCCGCGACGTCCGGGGTGATCAGGTTGATGCCGAGCAGGTCGCCGATCGGGTAGAAGCGCGCCAGCAGACCGCCGTTGGCGCGGCCCAGGTTGTTCAGCAGGATCAGCGGCAGGACGGTCAGGCTGCCCAGGATCGGGTTGGCGCCGCCATCGGTGGTACCGCCCGGCTGGTTGGACAGATCTGCCAGCACCTTCGAGTACGCCTGTCCGGCAGAGAACGCGCCGAGGCCGAAGCCGATGGTGATCGGCACCCGCACATCGATCAGGTCCAGGTTGTCCAGGCCGATGGCGTCGCCGACAAGGTTGATCGCCACCTGCACAGCCGTGATCAACGGGCCGAGGCCACCGAGGTTCCCGGCCCGGTCCAGCACCTCGTTGATGAGGCCCAGCGCGCCGACCTCGAGGTAATCGGTGTTGTTGATCGCGTTGGCCACGGCGTTCGCGGTGCCCGGCGTCCAGCCCAGGTCGAGCCCGGCGATCTTCAGCAGCGTGAACACCGGCCCGGCGGTGACGATGTTGACGCCCGGGACGTCCAGGCCACTCAGGTCCAGGATGTTGTCCAGGCTGATACCCAGAACGTCCAGCAGTCCGCTCAGGGTCACGTTGCCGTCGGCGTCCATGATGTTGAGTGCCTTGAGCAGCGGGACCAGCGCGCCCGTGAGGATCGGCCCCAGCGCCGCCTGCAGCAGCGGCTCCAGTCCGATCGGGATCACGTCGAGAATCTGCGACAGCAGATTCGGCGGCAGCTGGTTGATCAGGTTCGTGAGGTTGAGCCCGCTGAGGCCGCCCGCGGCGCTGAGCGCCTGCACGAGCGGCGGCAGGAGCGCCTCGATGCCGCCCTGGGCCAGGTTGTACGCCGCGTTGCCGACACCGAACGTGATATCCGGCAGCACGCCCGGCTCCGGGAACGGCGTGGTGAACGCCGACAGGTGGACGGCCGAGTGCGACGACGGCACCACCTTGGGGGCCGGCGGGTTCGGGACCGAGGCCGTGACCGTCATCGCGGTAGCTGTTGCGGCCGCCGCACCCAGCAATGCCGCCCGCTTTGCTTGAACGCGCCCAGCGCGATACGAAACTGCCATTTTGCCCCGTCCCCTCAGCCACCACAATTGGTTATCAACCGGACGGTAACATTAATGCATCGCAGCTCCAACATGCATCTTGACCAGCCGCTTTCCCAGATTTGGCAATCGGCTCCCGGAGGCTCACATCGGCCTTGGGTCGCCGCATCAGCAGCAAATTTTTGCCGCGTAAATATAGTTTGCTGGACGGCTCAAACTTCCCTCGCCCAGCAGTTCCACGCCTTGGCATATATTGACGCGACAGTTGCTGTGACGTCGTACTCATGCAGGTCCAAACGTGATTCAGGCCATAGTTGACAGCCGCCGACCGTCGCCGGCAGCTTCGCAACATAGGCAAAGGCCCGGTATTCACAGTGTGCTGACAGGCAGTACGCATCAATTCAGGCAAACGCGCTGCACAGACCCATCGGCTACAGCTGGGGCGTCAGATCCAATTTGGTCAGGGCACTCATCTGGCTGACCTTCCAGTCGGCCCCGGAGCGCTTCAGCGTCAACCGGTACGACAGGTAGCGGAGCGACGGGATGCCCTTGGTCAGCGGGCTGGTCGCGACCGAGTTGGTGTAGACGAGCGCCGTGGCCTGATTTGCACCGATACTTTCCACCGCTGTGCCCATAACCTTGGTCTGGTTGGTGACCTGAGCCTGCTTGTTGCTCGCAACGATCGAATCGACGAACTTGCGGTACTCCCCGGCGAAACCGCCGGCCAGATACTGCTGCGACCGGTCGGCCAGCTTGTCCATGTCGTCCGGCGAGTACGACCACAGCGTCGACACCGCCGCGGCAGCGGTCTTGGCGACCTCGAACTTGGCCTGCACCAGGGCACGATCCGCCAGGTACGGCTGCACCGCCGCGCCCGCAAAGGCCGAGGCCCCGACGAACAGCGCCGCCGCCACCGCGCCGGCGGCCAGCAGCTTGCGCCCGGCAGGGCGGTGCGGCACCAGCGTCACCGGCGCCGTTTCCACCTCGTCCGCGACCACCTCATCCGTCGCGTCGGCGTCCGCCTCGTCCGCGGCCGCCTCGTCCGCGGCCACCTCGTCCGTCGCGTCGGCGTCCGAATCTTCTTGTGCGGCAGTTTCTTCCGCCTGTTCGGCGGCAGCGTCGTCAGCCGGCGCGGCGTCGACGGCCTTCTGCCGGGGCAGACGGTGCCTGCGCCTGGCCGCTTTGCCCTGCGGGGCGTCGGCCGGCTGCGGAGCATCGGCCACAGACTCCCCGGGGGTCACATCACCGGATTCATGCGGCTGATCTTCCACTGCTGCCCTTCCTGCGTAGCCGTTACCACCCAACGCGAGCCACTTTCCACGGTCGCGTTGCCGTCCGGCGTCGTCGTCGTCAGCTTCATCGCGATCAGCACGTCGGCGCTGCCGTCGTCATTCCACCGTTGTACGCCCGCGTCTTCGACGGATCCCTCCGCCGGTTGCGCGCGCGCCACCTGCATCAGGATCTGGTCGTGCTTGTCCTTGAACTGTTTGGCGAACTCGCCGGTGGACTGCCCCGCGATCTTCTCGACGTAGGCGTTGGCGTGGAACGGGTCGACCGCGGTGAAGCCCCTCATGAACTCTTCGACGTAGCCCAGCACCGCCGCCGACTTGGCCTGGCTCGCCACGTCCTTCTCGTGCTGGACCAGCAGGTAGGTGCTGGCCGCGATCGCGGCGATCACCAAAACCGTTGTGACGCAGGCAATCACCGCCAACACCACGCGGCGGGGCACCGCCGCGACAGCCTTGAAGTAGTCACCGGCGACGAAGCTCTCGGCGGCATCGATCTTGCGACGCGGACTCATCAGCGTCCTCCCCGCGGGCTCTTGAGCACCGTCAGATTCGACAACTGCCACCTGCCGTCGGGTGACTTCACGAAGTCGACCCGCACGGTGGCGGTGATGAACCGCAGGGTGTTGGCGTCGACACCGCGCTGTCCCTGCAGCGCGAGCAGCATCGTGGCCTGATCGGTGCCGGCGCTGAGGATCGCGCTGCTCACCGCGTAGTACTGGTTGGTGGTCGGTTTCTTGCTCACCGCCTGCTGCTGCTTGATCAGCTGGTCGCGGTAACCGTCGGTGACCAACGCCTGGGCCGTCTTGAAGTCGTTCTGATACGTGTCGATGCCGTAGCTCAGCACGTGCTCGACGATCTTGGGACCCTGCTCGGAAATCTGGTTCCGCGCCTCATCGACTGCGCGGTCGTGCCGGAACTGCACGCCATAGCTCAGTCCCACCGCCGCCACACAGACCAGGGCACCGGCCACGAGCACCTGCCCGGCCCGCCGGGCGGGGTCCCCCGCGGGCGCCGGGACGACGCGAACTTCGGTGTGCAGCAACAGATCTGCGAAAGTGCGATGCCGCGGGTCCCACAGCGGCCACAGCCAGCCCAGCAGCACCGCGACGGTATCCAACAGATGCGCGAAGTCACGCAGGGCCAAACGCCCCATACCGGCGGGAACGCCGGCGGGTACCCGCTCCACCCGGATGGCGAACAGCGACCGGCCCAGGCTCCATCCGGTGATCGACGGCAGCAGCCACCGGTTCGCCAGGACGGCTGCCGCAGCCAGCGTGGCCACGGCGGCGTACACCCACAGCGTCCAGTCGGCCCGGGCGGCATAGCCCAGCAGGGCCATGACAGCGATGATCGCCACGCCCAGCACCACGTCCAGCGCGAAGGCGCCGGCCCGCGCCGGCCACGACGCCAGCACCGGTGCCGCTTCGAACTCGGACCCCGTGCTCACTGCCTCGGCGCTCGTCGTCTCCTGACCAACCGTCACGAGGTGACCTGGTCGAGCTTGGCCACCTTGAACTTCCCGTCCACCGGTGCCATCTGCGCCCGCATCCGGTAACCGACTTCCTTGTCCTTCTCGGCGCTGTTGTTGATCTTCACGCGCACCGCCACCAGGACGTCGATGGACCCGTCATCGTTGTGCTTCTCGACGGCCGCCCGCATCTGCGAGATCTGCACCTGCACATTGGCGGCCTTGTACGCCTCGAGCGTGATGCCGCTCATGAACGACGCCTGCGTCTGGTACGCGCCGGTGGCACATTCGATGATCTTCGTCTGCGCGGCGATCATGGCCGACGTGTCGGGCGCCTGGGTGGCCGTGACGCAGTCCTTGGCCGCCGCGATGGCGGCGGTCTCGCTCGCCGCAAGCGCCTGACTCTCCCGATGCGATTTGAGCGCGAACCAACCGCCGGCGCCGACCGCCGCGGCCAGCGCGACGAGCGCAAGGCACACCGTCAGGGCAATGCCCCGCCCGATCCGGGCGGGGCGCTGCGCACCCTCTGATTCACCGGTTTCGCCCGGCGCCAATCCCGAACTGCTCCTCGCGTGCGCCTCGATCGATTCCTCGGCAGACGGCTCTGTCGTCACCACGTCCTGGGACGTGACGTCCTGCTCATCGGTGGGGTTCAGCTGGCTGGTGCCAGCATCTCCTTCCATCCGTCGTCTCCTGGGTTGCTCGAGTTACTGACCGAATACTTCACACCATTCGGTCCGACCACCTGACCGCTCTGCGGGTTGTAGGTGGCCTCTGGTCCTGCTGCCGGAGTGTAGAGGCACTTGTTGGGTTGCTGCCCGCTGCACTCCACCGTGCCCTGCCCCGGTGCGCTGATCGGGTCACTGGACGGCGCCGACGCACGCTCCGGCGGCGGCAGCATGTTCGCCGGCAGCGGGTTCATCCCGTTGTTGATCGACGGCGCCGGGATCACCTTGCCCGGGTCGACCGGCTGATCACAACGCGCGGCCGGGGCCGGGCAGTTCACGATCTGGTCCGGGGTGCCGTACCACGGGTTGGTACCGAGCGGCTCGTACGGCTTGTTGTCGCGGCACTCCATCGGGCTTGCCGCGCGTTTCCCCGGGTTGTCCACACACGGCAGGTTGCGGGAACCGCGGACCGTGTTCTGGGCGTCCTTCGGGATCTTGCAGTACAGGCCCGACTCCAGCGGGGCGGTCGACGTGTCCGCCGGGGACCGCCACTGCGACGCCGGCAGGAAGCCGGTGAGGCACGGCGGCGGCTGGTTGATACCCAGCGCCAGGTTGATCGGCAGTTCCTTCTCGTAGACCGCGTTCAGCGAGTCGACGATGGGGCCGGCCATCGGCAGCACCACGAGCACCTGCTCGAGGCCCTTGTTGTAGCGCTTCAGCATGTCGAGCACGATCTCGACGTTGGCCAGCGACTGCGGCAACGCGTCACGGACCTCGCCGAACACGGCGTTGAGCTGATCGGCCGTCGGCGCGCCCTGCTGGATGGCGTTCCGCAGCGCCGCGTCCTGCTGAGCCGACTGCGAGGCCAGCACGTTCAGGTTCCGGGCCCACCGTGAAATGGCGTCGCCGGACTTGACCTGGCTGTCGATGATCGGCGCCGAGTTCTGGATGATGTCGTCGACCGAACCGAGGTTGTCCTTGAAGTCCCCCGCCAGCGCCTGGGTCCCGTCGACGAGGTGCTGCAGTGACGGACCGAGCCCGCCGACAGCCTCCGCTGTGTAGTCCAGCAGCGCGCCGATCTTCTCCTTCGGTAGCGAGGCGAGCGCGTTCTGCGTCGCGTCGAGAGCCGGACCGACCTCCTTGGGGACGGAGCCCTTGGTGATCGTCTGACCAGATGTGAGGTAACGCTTGGACGGGTTCTCCGGCGGCACCAGATCGATGAACTGCTCACCGACCGCGGACACCGAGTGCACGTTCGCCTGCACGTTGTCCGGGATGTCCACGTCGTTGTTGACGTCCATGGTCACCCGCGCGCCGGTTACCGTCGGCTCGACGGACAGCACCTTGCCCACCTGGTTACCCAGGTACGTGACGTTGGCGGTCTTGTACAGGCCGCCCGAGTTGGGCAGTTCGGCGTACAGCCGATGCATACCCACACCGAGGTAGGTCGGCAGCTTGAGGTACACCAGGGACAGCCCGACGAGAGCCGCCACGGTCACGATGCTGAAGATGATCAGCTGAATCTTCAGAAAACGGGTCAGCATCTTCTCACTCGCCCCTTTCGATTCGCGGGCCGCCCGGTGCGTTGGCCGGGTTCGGGGTGAATCGGACGTCCGGGATCATCGTCGCCGGGTCACGGCCCCACGACTGTTCCAGAGCCCGAGCCATACCCGACAGACCGGTGCCGGTCAGGATGCCGTTGTCGATGGCGCTCAGCGTCAGGTCGAGGTGCAGCGAGATGTTCATGTAGTCGCCGCGGATGACCTTGGGGATGTTGTCGATCGGGAACGGCAGCGTGAACAGCAGCTTCATGGCCGGCACGAGGTTCGGTGACGTCTTGGCGATCTGCTTGAGCGCCCGCTGCAACGTCGCGAGGTTGGTGTGCAGGTTCGCGTTGCTGTTCGACAGCGTGGTGTCTGCGGCCTTCGACAACCGGCCCAGCGCCAGCACGGCGTTCGAGAACAGGTCCTGGGTCTTGTTGAAGTGCTCGATCAGCGGCGGCGTCTCGGTCAGCACCCGATCAAGGGTGTCGTTGCGATCCGCGACGACCTTCAGCAACGTGTCACTGGAGCGAATGGCCCGCGTGATGTCCTCGCGCTGCTGATTGATCTCGTCGGTGAAGGTGTCCAACCGGTGCAGGAACTCTTTGATCTGATCCGCGCGCCCGTTGAGGATGTTGTAGACCTCGGACTGGATCTTCTCGATGTTCGGCACACCGCCGCCGTTGAGGATTCCGGAGATACCGGCCAACGTGCGCTCGATGGTGGGGTACGCCGACGAGTTCTTCAACTCGATGGTGTCGCCGTTGCGCAGCGGCTTGGGCGACGGGTCCGGCGGTGCGTCCAACTCGAGGTGTTGGGCACCCAGCAAGCTCGTCTGACCGATCTTGGCCTGCACGTTGCGCGGCAGGTTGATTCCGGGGTTCAGATCCACCGTGAGGGTGGGGACCCAGTTCTTCAACTCGATGGCACGCACCCGGCCGACGAACACGTCGGCCACCCGGACCCGGCTGTTGGCGTTGAGCCCCAACGTCTCCGGCATCTGGACGTAGATCGTCGAGTGCCCTTCCACCGTGCCCGGGCCACCGGGCAGCGGCACGTTGGCGATGCCACGCCAACCGCAGGAGCTGAGGATCAGCGCCGCGGCCGACAACACGCCGACCCGGCGGGCGTTACGCGCCCACCCCCCGCGGCGGTGCCGCGAATATGCCGAGGGCGACTTCGTCCTCCTGGACGCGGTCATCATTGGCCTCCAACTTCTGCGGGAAGTGCGGGTCCGGGCGCCGGCGCAGGCGCCGGTCCGGGGACGGGCCCAGGTGCCGGCCCAGGAGCCATCGCACTCATCGGGCTCGGATCGTTACCCGGTCTCGGCGGCGAGACGGGTCCCGGCTGCGGGTACCACGGCGGGGGCAGCGGGCTGCTCTCGTTGTAGGCGTTCGGCGGACCCGCCATGTTGACGCCACCGGTCGGCGGGATGATGTCCGGGCCGCCCATGAGCTCGTCCAGCGACTCCGGCGTCAGCAGGTCCTGCGTCGACTGCCCGACCTTGAGTCCCTGCATGCCCGGCGCCGTGATCCAGCCCGGCTCGTGCTGGCCGTGCGACCACGGGGTGTCGGGCGAGAACACACCCGGCACGGTCGTGTCCTTGTACCCGCCCGGGGGCTGCAGGCGCGGCTCCGAGTAGGTGACCAGCTTCGGCAGCGTCATGGCGGTGGTCGCCATGTTGATGCCGAACGGCAGGTAGTTGAACTTGATCGCGTCCATGACCGGCGCCAGGTACTGCGCGCACAGCTCGGCCGAGTCCTGGTAGCCCAACCGGCTGCCGGCCTGGATCGAGCTGCAGATGAACTGCAGCGGGTTCGCGTAGCTGGTAAGGCCCGGAAGGATGCCGGACGCAATCACACCACCGGTGGCCGGCGAGTAGATGTTTTCAAAGTTGGCTAGGAAGTTCGGGTACGAATGCAACGCCTGTTCCAACCCGTCGCGAGACGCCGGTTGCAAGATGGCGGTAGTTGCCTCGGAGACATTGTTGATGTCGTGAGCCAGGACGCTGCCGTTCTTGTCCAGGAAACTCCTAGTCGTGGACATGACCTGGTTGAGATCCTTGAGCGCCGACGCCAGTTCCTGATCGGTGTTGGTGAACCTGTTGGTGAACGACGCCAGGTCATTGTTCAGCGAGACGAACTGCTGGTCGCTCTTGTGCAGTGCGTCGACGAATACCGCCAGGCTCTTGATCACCTGGAAGAAGTCACCGCGGCCGGTGTTCAGAGTGCTCACCGCATCCGACAGACCCTTGAGGGTCTTGTTGAACTGGGCGCCCTTGCCCTCGAAACCGTCGGCGAACGACTCGATGATGTCGCCGAACGGGCCCTTCGGCTGGTCCTTGGTCGGACCCAACTCGGCGAGGATGCGCGTCAACTGGTTGCGCAGCTCGTCGTACTCGATCGGAATCTGCGTCCGCTCGATCGGGATGACATCGCCTTCCTTCATCTGCGGCCCACCGGTGTACGGCGGCGACAGCTGAATCACGCGGGACGCGACGAGGCTCGGGTTCAGCACCGAAGCCGACGCGTTCTGCGGCACCTTGAAGTGGTTCGAGTAGTGGAAGACGACTTTCATCTGGTCGCCGTGTGGCTCGGTGGTATCGACGGCACCGACCTCGACGCCCATGATCTGGATCTTGTCCCCCGGGTACAGCGCGAGCACCTCAGGGAAGTAGGCCGTCACCGTCGTGGTGGTCATCTTGCGGTACAGCTGCAGGCCGAAGAAACCGAGCAGCACGATCGCCACGAGCGCAAGCGCACCACCGATGAGCGTCCCCTTCGACAGGTTCGGCTTCCTGATGTTCCGGATATTGAAAACAGTCGACATCGTGGCGGCCCTATCCTTGCGACCCTGGCGGGAGGAACGGCGGGTTACCCGGCAGCGGCGCGGAGCCGGCCGGACCGGCGCTGGGTCCCGGCCCCGGCGGCGCCGGCGGAGCGATCAGCGGACCGGGAATCGGAGCGAATCCGGGAGCGATGTCGTTGTCACCGGGCTGAGGCGTCAGCGGAACCGTGCGAGCACCGACGGGTGCAGGCGGCAGCGGCACCGGCGTACCGGGCACGCTCTCGGCCGGCTGTCCCGGCAGAGCGGCGGACGGCACTCCCGGGCCTGTGGGCACACCGGCCGGGTTCGGCGCCGAGGCGACGACGTCCGGCGGCGCGTAACCGGGTCCACCGAACGGACCGACGCTGAGGTGCGAGCACGGCAGCGGATCGGCCGGCGACGGGTCGGCACCCGGTCCCGGGGTGTACGAGCATGGCGAGCCGGGAGGCACCGCGGGGCCGGGATGCTCCGGCGTGCCTTCGAGCTTCGGCGGGGCCGGCGGCGGGGCGCCGTTGGCGAAGCGCTTGCCGTTGGGATCCGGCCACTGCGCTTCCGGCAGGCCGGCGCTGCGCCAGAAGTCTTCGGGGTTCAGACCACGCTTCTTGAACGCGGCGTCCACGAACGGCTGCATCAGCTGCGGCGGCAAGATGTTCGACACCAAGACCTTGAAGTACGGACCCGATGCGATGGCTTCCGACAGCGAGGCCACGAACTTACCTGCGGCCACCAAGGTGTCGGACAGGTCCTGCTTGCGGGCGACGAGGATGTCGCTGATGGTCCGCAGCTGCTCCAGAATGTGGTTGATGTTCGGGTTCTCGTCGATGGTCGCCTTCAACTGGTGCGACACCCTGGACACGCGCTCCAGCAGCAGACCGACGGCCTCGCCGCGCTGGTTCAACGAATGCAGCAGCGCTTGGGCGTTGACCAGCAGCGTGTTCACCTGGCCGCTGCGGTCGCCGAGAATCGTCGCGATCTTGTTGGCGTTACCCAGCAGCGAGCGGACCTGCTCGTCACGCTTGCCGATGGTCTCCGACAGCTTCTGCACGCCCTCGAGCGCGGCGCTCAGGTGCGGCGATGTCTGATCGACCGTCTCGGACAGGACGTTCAGCGATTCCTTGACCACCTTGGTGTCCCAGCCCTGCGAGGCGCGGGTGACGTCGAAGATCGCATCGTAGATCTGGTAGGGCGTGGAGGTCTGGCCCAGCGGCAACGTGCCGCGCGGCGGCAGTTTGTGGGTGCCCTTGGCCTCGATCTCGATGGCCTTGCGGCCAAGGATGGTCTCGGTCTTGATCAGCGCACGGCTGTCGGTGCCGATGGTGTTGTTGCCGATGTCGAAGCCGATGACCACCTTGTCGCGGTCGATGTCCATGTTCTTGACGGTGCCGACGTTGACACCGTCGATGCGGACGTAGTCGCCAACCATCAGGCCGCCCGTATCGCTGAACTGCCCGTAGTACGTCGGCGCAGCAAACAGCATCGGCACCTTGGTCACGGACGCACCCACCGCCGTGACCAGCACGACGGTCGCCAGACCCATCATGCCTCTGCGGACCCGATCGGACCCCTCTATGGACCTCACTTCGGCGTGCACCTTCCCGACGGCTGGTTGGTGAGCTTGACTGTGCGCACGGGGCCACCCGGCTGCAGACCGTTCATCTTCAACTCGATGTCGCAGACGTAGAAGTTGAAGAAATCGCCATAAACGCCGCCGGACCGACCCAGGATCTTCAGTGCCTGGGGCACCTTCTGCAACGTGTCGTTGAGCTGTTCTTTCTGGTCCACCAGTGACTGCTGCGTGGTCTCCAGGTAGCCGAGCGTGCTGTGCAGCAGCTCGCGGTTGTCGCCCAGCAGATCGGCGAGCGAGCCGGCCGCGTCGCTGATGTTCGCCACCGAGTCGGCGATCGGATCGGAGCGCTGCTTCAGGCCGGTGACCAGGGACTCGAAGTTCTTGATGGTGTCGTCGAACTGCTTCTGGTGCTTGACCGTGGTGTCGAGCACGGTGTTCAGGTTCTTGATCACCTCACCGATGGCCTGGTCCTGCTCGCCGATGGTCGAGGAGAACGACGCCGTCTGATCGAGGATGTTGTTGATCGTGCCGCCTTCGCCTTGGAAGATCGTGACGAGCGACGAAGCGATGGTGTTGACCTTCTGCGGGTCCAGCGACCGGAACAGGGGCCGGAAGCCACCGACCAGCGCATCCAGGTCCAGGGCCGGCTCGGTGCGGTCGACCGGGATGGTCCCCCCGGGGGCCAGTACCTGGTTGCTGTCACCGCGACGCAGGTCCAGGTACCGGTTGCCGATCAGGTCCAGGTAGCGGATGTGCGCCGTGGTCCCCTGGTACAGCGACAGGGACTTGTCGACGCTGAACTTCACCCGCGATTTGCTGCCACCGTCGATCAATTCGACGTCGGTGACCTTGCCGACCTCGACGCCGTTGGCGCGCACAAACTGATCAGCCTTCAAGCCGCTGCTGTTGGTGAAGATCGCCGAGAACTCGTTGGTCCGGCTGAACCGGAACTGACCGAAGACGATGAAGATGCCTGCTGTGAAGGCCAGCAGGACCGCGGAGAAGATGGCGAGTTTGATCGCCGTGCCCTTGATGCTCATGGGTTGATCGTGTTCTCCCCGTCTTGACGGCCCCAGACGTACTCGGATGCGAACGGCGATCCGAGACCGAAGTGGTTGTAGGGTGCGATCGACGCGCCGGTGTCCATCACCATGTACGGCATCGGCAGGATGTCCTTGGTGACCGTCCAGCAACCGGGCCGGCCCATCGGACCGCCGGTGGCGTTGATCCGCGGGAGGTTGTCCGGGTAGACGTACTGGTTGGCCGCACCGACGAGTTCGGTGTGAGTCACCAGCGAGTAGCCGTTGCCGCCCAAGCTCTTAGCCAAGGCCGGCGCCCCGGCGGCGAAGCCACGGAACAGGCAGTCGAGCTCGGGGGAGTACTTGTCGAGCAGCCGGGACGTCGGCAGCAGGTCCTCGGCGCCGCGGACCAGGTAGGGGCCACCGCGCTCGAGAATGTCGCCACCGGTGTTGCCGAGGCCGACGGCCGACATGAGGGCCTGGTCGATGGTGCCGCGCTGGTCGTTCAGCGTGCGCTCAGTGATCACCGCGTTCTTCAGCCCGTCCCACAGATCCGGCGAAGCCTTCGAGTACACCTCGGACAGATCGGCGAGGGCCTTGGTGTCGTGCCGGATGTTCGGCATCCGCTGATTCAGATCGGCCAGGATGGTGTTGCCGTTGACCAGCGACTGCCCGAACTTGTCACCCAAGCCGTCCAGCGCCTGCGCCGCGGCGGTCAAGGTCGCGTTCAGCTTGATCGGGTCGACCTGCTCGGAGATCGCCGTGATGGTCTCGAACAGGGTGTTGAGCTCGGTGGTGACGCACGCCTCGGCCGGCGTCGGGGGCGAGCACTTGGAGACGTCGATGGTGTCGCCGTTCTTGATCCGCGCGCGCTCGGGGTCCGACGGTGAGGTGAACGAAACGTACTTGCTGCCGAAGACTGTGGTGGCCAGCAGCTTGGTGTTGACGTTCTTGGGCAGCAGAGGAAGGTACTTCGGGTCGACATCGAGCTGCAGACGGGCCTTCGTGTCGTCTTCCTTGCCGATGACGTCGATCTGCTTCACGCGGCCGATGGGCACCCCGTTGTAGGTGACCTTCGAACCCGGGTCCATGGACAGTCCGGACCGGGGCGACACCACGTAAAGCTTGGCCTTGGTGTCGAAGTAACCGCGGAACTGGAACCAGACCATCACGAGAACGAGGGCGGAGATCACCGCGAAGATGACGCCGACGATCAGGTACGGCGGGGTGCGGTCCTTGTTGAGCTCCGCGTGGACCTGACCCTCGGCGACAGGTGGCGTTGCTTGTGGATTCGTCATCGCGTCACACCGTCAGGTTGAAGTTCGGGTCGGTGCCGTACAGCGCCAACGAAAAGAGCAGGACGACAACGACGTTGGAGATCAGCGACGTACGCATCGAGCGGCCCACGGCCTCGCCCACGCCGACGGCGCCGCCACTGGCGTAGTAGCCGAAGTACGCGTGGTTGAGCAGCACCACCATCGACATGATGATGACCTCGAGGAACGACCACATCACGTCGTCGACGCGCAGGAACGTGTGGAAGTAGTGCTCGTACGTTCCCACCGACTGACCGTAGAAGAGCGTGGTGACCAGCTGTGCCGACAGGAACGACAGCAGCAGGGCCAAGGCGTACAGCGGAATGATGACGACCATGCCGGCGACCAGGCGGGTCGAGACCAGGAAGGACAGGGACTTGACCCCCATGACCTCCAGGGCGTCGACCTCTTCGCTGATGCGCATGGCGCCGAGCTCGGCGGTGGCGCCTGCGCCGACTGTGGCTGCCAGCGCGGTGCCGCTGACCACCGGTGCGACGACGCGGATGTTGGCCAGGGCGGCGAAGAAGCCGGTGAAGGCGGCGACACCGATGTTGCCCAGCGAGGCGAAGCCCTGGATGGCGATCAGGGAGCCCGCCGCCAGGGTGACGAAGCCGATGATCGCGACGGTGCCGCCGATGACGGCCATGGCGCCGGTGCCCATGCCGACCTCGGCGATCAGCCGCAGCACCTCTTTGCGGTAGAACCGCAGGCAATGCGGGATATGCCCGACGGCCGACCCCACGAAGACCCCGACGTGGCCCATGCTGGCGAGCATCCGGCTCGGCGCAGCGCCGAAGTCCTTGACACGTGAGAAGACGCGGGGGAACCGGCCCTGCAAAACTGTCGCTGTACTCATGCGCTACCCGGCCTGCGTTCCGAATTTGATACCGATCGTGGTGAGAACCACGTTGACCGCGAACAGAGCGATGACGCAGAGCACCAGCGTTTCGTTCACCGCCGTGCCCACACCCTTCGAACCACCCGCCACGGTCAACCCGCGGTAGCAGCCGACCAGGCCTGCGATCAGACCGAAGATGGTGGCCTTGAGGACGGAGATGACGACTTCGGGGAAGCCGGTCAGCAGGGTGAGCGTCGAGACGTAGGCGCCGGCGTTGACGTTCTGGATGTACACACCGAAGAAGTAGCCACCGACCAGACCGATGATGATCACCGCGCCGTTGAGCATGAAGGCCACGAACGTGGAGGCGACCACGCGGGGTACGACCAGGCGCTCGATGGGATCGATGCCCAGCACCTCCATGGCGTCGATCTCTTCGCGAACCGTCCGGGCGCCGAGGTCCGCACAGATGGCCGTCGACCCGGCGCCGGCGACCACCAGCACTGTCACCAGCGGCCCCAGCTGGGTGACCGCACCGAGGGCGGCACCGGCACCGGAGATGTCGGCTGCGCCGAACTCACCGAGCAGGATGTTCAGCGTGAAGATGATGAGCACCGTCAGTGGGATCGAGACCGCCAGGGTGGGCAGGAATGCCACCCGGATCAGGAACCAGCACTGAAGGATGAACTCCTTCCACTGGAATGGCCGCGATACCAGTGCCTTGAAGGTGAGGATGCACATTTTGACGAAGCCGCCCACCTTGGTGAATGGCTTGTCGAGCTGGTCCTTGAGATACCCGACCAGGGAGTTGTCTGAGGCTGTCACCGATCAGCGATCCCTTCCGGAATCCGGCCGTTCCGCGGCGTCACGCGTGGCACGTCCCCTCCTTAGCCACTAGCACAAACTGAGTGATTTCTGTCTCGCTACTCCCGAGTAGTAAGACGGACCACAGGACTGTACCCGATACACCGCGTACCCCGTGACCCAACTGAGGGATAATTGCGTTCAGTTTCAGCAAACGCGACATCGGCCCATCCGCCCTCCACTCAGGTGGTCGAATTTCTCAGCGCGACGTCACTTGCCGCGCTCACGACACACTTGTATCACCGAACCGCGCGCGGAGTTCCGTTTTAAGAACCTTGCCAGAAGGATTTCGTGGCAATGCGTCGACAATTTCCAGCGCTTTGGGGTGCTTGTAGCGCGCCAGCCGTTCGGTCAGGAAATCGTCGAGATCCGCCAGGGTCAGGGCACTTTCGCTCTCGGCATTCACATTCGGCGCCACTGCGACGACCGCCACCGGCACCTCGCCCCATTTTTCATGGGGTCGTCCGATCACCGCGACTTCGGTAATCGAGGGATGCGCGGCCAGAATGTTCTCTACTTCCGCACAGTAAATATTTTCGCCGCCGGAAATAATCATGTCCTTTTTACGATCGACGACCCAGATGTAACCCTCTTCGTCTTGGCGAACCAAGTCACCGGAATGGAACCAACCGCCGGCGAATGCCTCGGCCGTCGCCTTCGGGTTGTTCCAGTACCCCGCCATGAGGGTGGGCGCACGGTAGACGATCTCCCCGACCTCGCCCACCGGGACGTCGTTCATGTTGTCGTCGACGACCCGGGCGGCCACGGTCGGGATGACCCGCCCGACCGACCCGAGCTTGCGCAGCGCGTCCTGGCTCAGCAGCATGCACGTCACCGGCGACATTTCGGTCTGACCGAACGCAGCAAAGATCTGCGTTCCCGGGAACGTCGACGCCATCTCCCTCAAAAGAGTGTCCGATGCGGGCGCCGCGCCCCAGGAAAGGACGCGCAGTTTGACGTCGCGCGGCTTGGCCTGCTGCGCCGCGCACACCGCCTGCCACTGCGCCGGGACCAGGAAGATCGACGAGACGCCCTCGGCCTCCAGCACGTCGAGCAGCGCGCCGGGATCGAACGCGCCGAGTGGGTAGATGACCGTGGGCAGACCCAGGAGCAGACCGCCGATCATGTTGCCGATGCCGGCGATGTGGAAGAACGGGACGCCGATGAAACCGACGTCGTTGTTGATGTCCGGCGCGATCGTGAACAGGTTGGTCATGGCC
This sequence comes from Mycobacterium sp. SMC-17, assembly GCF_045310915.1. Classification (NCBI taxonomy): domain Bacteria; kingdom Bacillati; phylum Actinomycetota; class Actinomycetes; order Mycobacteriales; family Mycobacteriaceae; genus Mycobacterium; species Mycobacterium sp. SMC-17. Next base: position 101,544 of record NZ_JBJIAK010000018.1, read on the forward strand.
TGGCCCATGATGTTGACGTGCGTGAGCACGGCGCCCTTCGGATAGCCCGTGGTGCCCGAGGTGTACATGATCAGCGCCGGTGAGTCCTCGGGGATATCAACAGGCGCGGGTGACGCTCCGCCCTCGGCGAGCACGTCCTCGTAGCCCAGTACGGCCCCCTCGCTTGCGCCGCCGGCAACGATCACCGTGGCCAACGACGGTTCCAGCTCGCGCACCGCGGTGGCGACGGGAGCCAGCACCTGCTCGGTGATCACGGCTCTCGGGTCGCAGTCCCGAACCAGGTAGGCGATTTCGGGCGGGGTCATACGGAAGTTGACCGGCACCGCGATGGCGCCGAGCAGGTTGGCCGCCAGGAACGACTCGACGTACTCGGTGCGGTTCAGCATCAGGATCAGCACACGATCGCCGAAGCCGACCCCGCGACGGCTCAGCGCTCCCGCGAGCTGGGTCACGCGGCTCTGCAGCTCACCCCAGGTGACGGTGTGGCCGACGAAACGCAGCGCGGTCCCGTCGGGTTGCATGAGGGCGTGCCGGGCGAGATGGGTGGTCCAGTTCTGCCGACGGGCAAGATATGGCTGCTCGAGTGCTGCGGATGACACGGTCTGCTCCTGTGTCTCGATCGGCATCGCGGCGGAATTGGAGTGGTCGCGACAAACGATGCTGATATTTGATCAAATATAGTGTTGCCGCCGTCACAATAGGACGCCCGCACCATCCGGACAACCGCCGGGTGGCCCTACCCCGCCGACAAGAAGGACTGCCGTGAACGTCTCGGCGAAACCGCTACCCGGCCTCGAGCGGGCCCGTCGGCGCGAACAGCTGTCCGACGAGGTGGCGGCCCATCTCCGGGCGGCGATCATGTCGGGCGCCCTGCGGCCGGGTACCTTCGTCCGGCTCGACGAGACCGCGGCCGCTCTCGGCGTGAGCATCACGCCGGTCCGCGAGGCACTGCGCACCCTGCGCGGTGAGGGCATGGTCGAGCTCGAACCCAACCGCGGCCACGTGGTGTCCGCGTTCACGCGCGACGACATCGCCGACATCTTCTGGCTGCAGGCGACCATCGCCACCGAGATCGCCGCGAACGCGGCCCGGCGCATCACCGAACCCGTCATCGCCGAACTCGACCGGCTCACCGACGAACTCGCGGACGCCGTCGCGACGGGCGACGTCGACGCGATCGCGTTGGCCGAGTTCCTGTTTCACCGGGAGTTCAACCGCGCCGCGGGCCGCACGAAGCTGGCCTGGTTCCTGCTGCACGCCGCCCGGTACCTGCCGGTCCGGATCTATGCCACCGACCCGCAGTGGGGCGCGGCGACCGTGGCGAATCACCGCGAACTCGTTGCCGCGTTGCGGGACAGGGACATCGACGAAGTCGTGCGGCAGACGCGCCGCCAATTCGACGATGCCGCCGAGCGTTTGACCGGCCGCCTCGACGAACTCGGGTTGTGGCCTGCTTAGTTGGCGGCGAGCTGCTCGGCGCGCGTCTTGAGGTTGCCGGCCAGGTGGTCCAGCGCGTCGTTGACGACCTTCTTGACCATCATCGACGGAATGCCGGGCATATCGACCTCGACGTCCATGTCGACCGTCAGCAGCGCGCTGGCGCCGAGGTCGACCACGGAGAACAGCTGCTCCTGCTTGGAGAACAGATTGCCCTGCTGCATGACGGTCTGAATCTGGCCGTCACCGGGGTAGTAGACGGCCTGGATGTAGGAACCGTCCATGCCCTGAATCTTGGTGTCCAGGCGGAGCTGGCTGGGCCGGCCGTCGTCGTAGCGGTGCAGGATCCAGCAGCCGGTGACCTCTTCGTTCCACTGCGGGTAGGCCTCGAAGTCGGCGACGATCCCCAGGATCTGCGCTGCGGGTGCGGCGACCTCGACGGTCTTGCTCACGATCGGCATGGGCCAGAGCATATCGAGGCCGCTGCTTCGCTCCGCTTGCGCGTGTGTCCGTTGACCCTGAGCCCACGCACTCCGCTACTCGAACTTCTCCGCCGCCGGCGCAGGGTCAACTGACGACGGCGGTCTCCAGCAGCTCGCGGATGGGAGCCGGGATGGGGACGGGACGACGGGTGTCGCGGTCGACGTAGACGTGTACCCAGCTGCCGACCGCCGCCGGCGTCGTATCGCCGTCGGCCCACAGCCCCGTGCGATAGGTGACGCTGCTGTTGCCCAGCCGGGTCACCGCGAGCCCGACGACCAGCTGCGACGGAAACTTCAGTTCCGCGAAGTACCGGCAGCCCGATTCGGCGACGACCCCGAGCCACGGCGCGGCCACCGGGTCGACGTCGCGCGTGGTGTTGATCCACGCGTTGATCGCGGTGTCGAAAAGCTCGTAGTAGACCGCGTTGTTGAGGTGGCCGAACATGTCGTTGTCGGTCCATCGGGTCTGCACGGGCCAATGCACCGGAAATTCCGCGGTGGTCAGTGCCTGCTCCATGTCGGCCAGTCTGTCAGGCTGGTGACATGTTGATCCGCGGTGCCGTACTCGAAGAGATCGGCCGGGCCCGCCCGTACGCCGAATCCCGGCCGCTCACCATCAGCGAGTTGGACCTGGACGCACCGGGCGACGGCGAGCTGCTGGTCCGCATCGAGGCGGCCGGGTTGTGCCATTCCGATCTGTCGGTGGTCGACGGCAACCGGGTCCGCCCGGTGCCGATGCTGCTCGGGCACGAGGCGGCCGGCGTCGTCGAACAGGTCGGCGGCACTTCGGATTTGGCGGTCGGGCAACGCGTCGTCATGACGTTCCTGCCGCGCTGTGGCCAGTGCCGGTCGTGTGCGACGGACGGCCTGGCGCCCTGCATTCCCGGCAGCGCCGCCAACGGCGCGGGCACGCTGCTGGGCGGCGACACGCGGCTATCCCGAAGTGGCACAACGGTTCTGCATCACCTGGGGGTGTCTGCCTTCGCAACGCACGCAGTGGTGGACCGCCGTTCGGTGGTGCCCGTTGACGCCGATGTGCCACCCGTGGTCGCCTCGCTGCTCGGCTGCGCGGTGCTGACCGGCGGCGGCGCGGTACTCAACGCCGGACAACCGAAACCCGGGCAGACGGTGGCGATCGTCGGCATGGGCGGCGTCGGGATGGCCGCGATGCTCACGGCGCTGGCGCACGACGACGTCCGCATTGTCGCCGTCGACCGGTTGCCGGACAAACTCGAGCAGGCCCGCGCGCTCGGCGCGCTCGGCGCGCACGACGCCGTCACCGACCCCGGCGACATCAAGGCCGATGTGGTGATCGAGGCCGCCGGCCACCCCGCCGCCCTGGAGACCGCGATCGGCATGACGGCCCCGGGCGGCAAGACCATCACGGTCGGGCTGCCGCACCCTGATGCGCGAATCTCGGTGTCGCCCTTGGCTTTGGTCGCCGACGGCCGGTCACTGATCGGCAGTTATCTCGGATCGGCCGTACCGGCGCGGGACATCCCGCGTTTCGTCGAGCTGTGGCGGTCGGGGCGACTCCCGGTCGAGAAGCTGGTGTCCGACACCATCACACTCGACGACATCAACACCGGCATGGACGCCCTGGCCGACGGCCGCGCGGTGCGGCAGATCGTGCAGTTCTAGGGCGTGACCATCGGCATCAGGTAGCGGCGCACATAGGCCCGCGTGTCATCGAGGCTCGCGAGCTTGATGCCGGTGTGCGGCGTGACGATGAACGACAGGGTGAGCCTGGTCTGCAGCTCGGCCGCGGTCCGCAGGTGCCGTTCCTGTGCAGCGGTGATGGCCTTTGCCCCGTACAGCTCGTGGCGGAACAGTGCGACCGTGTAGTCGGTGGCGAAGTCGATGATGGGGCCCGCGTCGACGGTGAGGCTCGGCAGGATCGCCTCGGGTTCGGTGCGCAGCAACTTCTTCAGCAGCGCATGTTCGCGGATGAAGGTCACGGTGAAAATCGTGTCGTAGACCATGCGGTCCTCGAACGTCTTTCCCTGCGCTCGGGCCCGGGTACTGCCCTCGAGGAATCGGCGCACTTCCGACAACACGATGGCGTCGTTGAGGGCCGTCTTGGTGGGAAATCGCCGATAGAGCGTGGCCCGCCCGACACCGCTGCGCTTGGCGACATCCTCCATGGTCGAGCGGCGCATCCCGACCAACTCGGCCTGTTCCAGGCCCGCCCGCAAGATGCGGGTGGTGATCTCGTCGGGGTCTTCAACCAGGGCGGCCACCGCGGGGTCCGGATCGGACAGCCGACGCACGAAATCTTCTGTTCGGCTTGAGGTCACGCACTTCTCCTTGCCAGTCCGGCTCCCCGGTCGTACGGTAGATCATATCCGAGCGAGACAAATAGCGTCTCAATGTCTCGCACGCCGCATCTGACGTCCGCGCTCCGACGGAAGGAACTGCGATGCAGATTGGTCTCTGGTCCCGTTGGCTGGCGCTGCATGGTGTGCCGCGGGCGTTTCTCGGGATACAGGCGCGTCGCGGCGATCCCATGGCCGCACTCCTGGCAAACCACGGCCGCCCGGCCGATCCGTACCCGTTGATGGAGGCGATCCGGCAGCAGGGCCCGCTGGTGCGCAAACGCTACACCTGGGCCACCGTCGATCACGGCGTGTGCCGGGAGATACTGCGGGACAACAGGTTCGGCATCACCGACCCCACTGCCATGGAACTTCCCAAACCGTTGCAAGCCTTGATCGCGCGGACCGACCCCGGCGTGTCCAACCCCGTCGAACCGCCCGCCATGGTTGTCGTGGACCCGCCTGATCACACGCGTTACCGGCAACTGGTCGCGCAGAGCTTCACCCCGCGGGCCATCGGACGACTGGACTCGCGGGTCGCGGAGGTCACGGGTGAACTGATCGAGCGGCTGGCCCGATCACCGCATCCCGATCTGATCAGCGACTTCGCGGCGCAGCTGCCGATCACGATCATCGCCGAGTTGCTCGACCTACCGGCAGACACACGCCCTCACCTGCTGGAGTGGGGCCACAGCGGCGCACCGCTACTGGACGTTGGAATCCCCTGGCGCACCTACAGATCAGCGATCAACGGCCTCCGCGACATCGACCGGGTCAACCAGGAGAACTTCCGGCGGGCCCGGGCCGGCGTAGGCGGAGACACCCCTTTCAGTCGCCTCGCGACCGACGGCAGTCTGAGCGACCGGGAATTCGCCGCGAATGCCGCACTGCTGATAGGTGCCGGTTTCGAGACGACGGTCAACTTGATCGGCAACGGCATCGTGTTGCTGCTGCAGAACCCAGACCAGCTGGCCAGGCTGCGGTCCGAACCAGAACTGTGGCCCACCGCCATCGAGGAGATTCTGCGCATCGACAGCCCGGTGCAGATGACCGCGCGGACTGCGACTGTCGATGTCGAGATCGCCGGTGAACAAATCAGCGCGGGCGACATGGTGGGGTTGTTCCTGGGCGGCGCAAACCGCGACCCGAGAGTGTTCGCCGACCCGGCACGTTTCGACATCGGCCGCGAAAACGCCCGCGAACACCTGGCATTCGCCTCAGGTGTGCACGCCTGCCTGGGCGCGGCGCTGGCTCGGATCGAAGGCGTCACGGCCCTGCGCGCCCTCTTCGAAGCGTTCCCGGATCTGGACCTCACGGAGACACCGAGTCGCCGCGGCCTGGTCAATCTCCGTGGCTACTCCACGCTCCCGGCACAGTTGGGGACACGACGGGTGGTGACCGCCTAGTGTCCTGCGCCGGGAATTCGTTGAAGATATGAACCGAGTCGTTCGAAGATCTCGTCGGCGGTCTTGGTCCAGT
>NZ_JBJIAK010000019.1:0-105192 GCF_045310915.1 Mycobacterium sp. SMC-17
ACACCCCAGCCCAACGCCTAGCCGCGCTCTTGAACCAAGCCGCCTAGCCACGTTGCACTAATCGATTGACTTTGAGCGTCGGTTGATGGCTGACATTTCTCTGTCGGGTGATGCCTGACAGTGTTTCGGCTGATGCTTTACTCCTGCTTCGGTTGATCCTTGACACTCCCTGAATGAGGGAGTTGAGCGTGGCTGAGCAGCGGTATCAGACGGTGCTGGCAGTGATCAGTGATGGGTTGTCGGTGACGCAGGCGGCCGAGAAGGCGGGGGTGTCGCGTCAGACGGTGCATGCCTGGTTGGCCCGGTATGAGGCCGAGGGTTTGGACGGGTTGGTTGATCGGTCGCATCGGCCGGTGTCGTGTCCGCATCAGATGTCAGCCGAGGTTGAAGCGGCGGTGCTGGAGTTGCGGCGCTCACGTCCGTATTGGGGGCCGCGGCGGTTGGTGTTCGAGCTGACCAAACGCAAGGTGTCACCGGTGCCCTCGGAGTCGGCGGTGTACCGGGCGTTGGTGCGGTCGGGGTTGATCGATCCGCGGTTGCGCGACCGGCGGGCCCGCAAGTGGAAACGCTGGGAGCGGGGCGCGCCGATGGAGTTGTGGCAGATGGATGTCGTCGGTGGGTTCCCGCTGGCCGACGGGACCAGCGCCAAGGCCTTGACCGGGATCGACGACCACTCCCGGATGTGCGTGTGCGCCCGGCTGATGACTCGCGAGCGCACCCGCGCGGTGTGCGATGGACTGCGCGGTGCGTTGGCGACCTACGGCTCACCAGAACAGATCCTGACCGACAACGGCAAGGTGTTCACCGGCCGGTTCAACCATCCACCGGTGGAGGTGCTCTTTGATGCGATCTGCCGCGAGCACGGCATCGAGCACTTGTTGACCCAGCCGCGCTCGCCGACCACTACAGGCAAGATCGAGCGGTTTCACCGGAGTCTGCGCGCGGAATTCCTTTCTACCGCAGCACCTTTCCCCAATTTGAAGGCGGCGCAGCAGGCGCTCGATGAGTGGGTGATCGAGTACAACACCGCCCGGCCGCACCAGTCCCTGAAGATGGACACCCCAGCTCAGCGGTTCACCGCATCAGCGCCGGCGGCGGCGCCCTCGAACTCCACGGCTGCGCGCGAGCACCAGCGCCAGGGCTCAGATTGGGTCTCGCGGCGGGTCACCACCAACGGGGTGGTGTGCGTGTCGTGGCAGCAGGTCAGTATCGGCAGGCACTGGGCCGGGCAACGCTGCGACGTTCATGTCGACGGGGACCTGCTGAGGTTCTGGGTCGGTGAGCAATTGGTCAAAACCGCAGCCCGCAACAGCACCGGGGCGGTACGAAACAAGAAGGCCTGCCGCACCCGCGAACAGGCCTGACCACCAACACGAGTGTCAAGGATCAACCGAAACAGATCCGTCACCCATCAACCGAAGTCCGACATGGGGTCGCTGCGTCGAACGTGTGGCTTGCCGAGATTCCGTCTCGCGTGTCGCCTCGTCAGCCGCCACGCTCGACGTAGGACGCTAGCCCGGCAGGTAGATCAGCCGGGCCATCACCACCGTGATCACCATGGTCAGCGCCAGCAGCGGCACGCCGACCTTCGCGTAATCCGAGAACCGGTAGCCGCCCGGCTCCATCACCAGCATGTTGGTCGGCGACGACACCGGCGTCACGAACGCGGCCGAACAGGCGATGGCGACCGTCATCGCGAATCCCTGCGGCGAGACGTGCAATGCCTGCGCCGCTTCGATGGCCACGGGCGCGATCAGCACGGCGGTCGCCGAGTTCGAGATGAACAAGGCGACCACCGCCGTCACCAGGAACACCACCGCGAGCATGCCGGTCGGACCGAGGCTGCCCAACGTGTCGACCAGGTGACCGGCGATCAGCGTCGTCGTCCCGGTCTTGGCCAGCGCCGTGGCCAACGGCAGCATCCCGGCGATCAGGACGAGCGTGCTCCAGCTGATCAACCGGTAGATGCTGTCGACGCGAACGCAGCCCGCCCCGACCATGGCCAGTGCCCCGAGCAGCGCCGCATCGGCGCTGGGCAGCCAGCCGAACGCCATGCACGTGACCATCGCGATGAGGATGACCACTGCGGCACGACCCCGGCCCGGCGCCACCAACCGCTGCTGATACTCGGCGGGCAGGTTCAACAGGATGAAGTTCCGGCGCGAATCGCTGAGCCGCTCGATGTCGTCCCAGTTGCCGCCCACCAACATCGCGTCACCGAAGTCAAGGGTGCGGCCCGACAGGTCCGCGGTGATGCTCTGGCCGCGGTGCCGGACCGCCAGGACCGTCACGTTATGGGCAGCGGCCAGATCGAGCTCGCCGAGCGTCATGCCGATCGACTTCGACTCGGGTGCCAGCATCACCTCGGCCACCCCGACGTTCTGCAGCACTTCGCGGCGCTCGTCTTCGGCACGCGGGCCGGTGACCTGACAGCGCAGGTCGGCCGCCACCGCGGCGGTCTGCTGTTCATCGACGAGCGTGAAGACCAGATCGCCTGCCTCGAAGACGGTTTCCGGCCGCGCCGACAGGTATTGCGCCGGGCCGCGGGTGTGCTTCTCGAAGCCGAGAAGATCGAGGCCGTAACGCTCGCGCAGCGGTTGGCGTTGCGCCGCAACCGATTGCCCCACCAGTGGTGAGTCAGCGGATACGTGCAGCAGGTGCCAGCGGGGCCGCAGCCCGTAGGACGCGATGACGTCGAAGGTGGAGGGTTGCTGTGCGTCGGCCACTCCGGTCCGGTTGCGGCTCAAGAGGTTACGCCCGACCAGGAGCATGAAAACAAGACTGACCGCGAGCGTGACGACACCGAACGGCGTGAAGCCGAAGAAGCCGAGCGTCGGCGTGATGCCGCGCTGACTGAGGATGCCCTCGATGATGATGTTCGGCGACGACGCGATCGACGTCATCATGCCGCTGATCATGACGGCGACGCACAAGGGCATGAGCATGCGTTTGCGGTTCAAACCCGTTGCGGCCGTGACGGTCAGCACCACGGGGATCAGCATCGAGACGATCGCCGACGAGTTCATGACCGACCCGATACCGGCCGACAGGACCATGATCAGCGCGACCAGCCGCGACTCGCTGCGGCCGCCGACCTTGACGACGAACTCACCGAGCCGCTGGGTGATCCCGGTGTTGACCAAGCCCGCGCTGACGATGAATATGCCGGCCAACAGAATCACCACGGGCGAACCGAAGCCGGCCAGCGCCTCGGTCGGCGTCAGCACGCCGGTGCTCATCAACGCGACGACGACCAGTACTCCGACGATGTCGGCGCGCGGACGGCCCCACACGAACAGGCCGATGGCGCCGGCCAGGATGCCGACAACGATCCACATCTGATGAGTCACTGGCGAACCTGAACGACGCCGACCGATACGAACACCCTTGATCAATAACATTCGCCGCCACGGATCGGTCGGAGATGCCCCGAATCCGGAGCGCACGTCGCCGCCACGCTATTGCCCCAGCACGCATTCGACCGTCGAAAAACTACGCATTGTTCAGGAATTTCCGCAGTCGTACAGTCAAGCTGGCAACCACATTTCTGGAGGTCCAGACATGCCTGTGGACGAAGACAAGCTGAACCAATTTCTCGGCATGGCGATCGGCGACATGGGTGCCGCGATCAGTGCCGGCCTGGTCCTGATCGGGGACCGGCTCGGGCTGTACAAGGCCCTGGCGACTGGGCCGCTCACGGCCACGCAGCTGGCCGAGAAGACCGGCACCGTGGAGCGGTACGTGCGCGAGTGGCTGGCCAACCAGGCCGCCGGCGGCTACGTCCAGTTCGATCCGGGCAGCGGCATGTGGTCGATGAGCGCGGAGCAGGCCGCCTGCCTCGCCGACCCGAACGGCCCCGTCGATATCCCCGGCGCCTACAACATCGTCGAAGCGGTGTTCCACGTCCTCGACCGCACGACCGAGAACTTCAAAACCGGCGCCGGCCTGGAATGGGGCGAGCACCATCCGTGCCTGTTCGCCGGCACCGAGCGGTTCTTCCGCGCCGGCTACAACGCCGAACTCGTCGGCTCCTGGCTGCCGGCACTGGACGGCGCGATCGAACGCCTCGAGTCCGGGGCCAAGGCAGCCGACGTCGGCTGCGGCCACGGCGTCAGCACGATCCTGATGGCGAAGACGTACCCGAACTCGACGTTCATCGGCTACGACTACCACCCCGAGTCGATACACGTCGCGACCGAACGCGCGGCGGAAGCCGGGGTGACGAACGCGCGCTTCGAGGTCGCCGATGCAACAAGCTACGCGGACAACGGTTTTGACCTGATCGCGTTCTTCGACTGCCTGCACGACATGGGCGATCCGGTCGGCGCCATGCGGCACACCCGGGCCGCGCTCAACGACGACGGCATCTCGATGATCGTCGAGCCGTTCGCCGGGGATCACGTGCAGGACAACATGAATCCGATCGGCCGCATGATGTACGGCGCGTCATCGCAGATCTGTGTACCGGTGTCACTCGCCCGCAACGGGCCGGCGCTCGGCGCGCAGGCCGGCGAGGCCAGGCTGCGCGACGTCGTCGTCGACAAGAGCGGCTTCACGCGGTTCCGGCGCGCCACCGAGACGCCGTTCAACCTCGTCTTCGAAGCACGGCCGTAACGGCGTCAGGGAATCAGGATGTAGCTCATCCCGGGGATGTGCTGGGTGTCGCGGGTCCACCAGGCGAACGGCCCGCCGTGGGACTCGTTGTTCATCTCGGTGATGTTGATCCAGCGGCCGGACACCGAATTCACCCAGGCCACGTGGCCGTACTGGCTCACCCCGGGCAGTTCGGCGGGGTACACCGCGATGGACCGGGCCTGCGGTTCGTCCACGACCGTCCAGCCGCGGGACCGTGCCGCGTCCGCCCAGACCTTGGCGTTGCCGTGGATGTCCGGGTAGTAGCCCACGTTCTGGAAGGCCATCTGCAGCGCACCCCACGTGCACTGACCCGGCCAGCCGGAGTTCGAGGCCTGTACCGCGCCCATGGTCCGCGCGGGGCCGGCGTACTGCTGGCCGGCGGGCTGACCGGTCTGCTGACCGTAGGACATGGGGTCGACGTACGACGCCGAGTCGGCGTTGCTCGGGGGCGCCGCCGCCACCCCCGCGCCCGCGATCAGAGCGGCCGCGAGCATGACACCCGCATACGACTTGAAGCTCATTGCGTACATCCGTCCCCCCGATCAAGCGAACGAACCGATGCTTGGATCAAATCACAATTCGGTCACGATTAGACACGAATTCAAAAACATTGCTTGGCAAACTGTCAAGTTTTGCTCAAGACATGCTGATCAGGGGGCCGGAAGAAGTTACCGGTTCAGGCGGAATTGCAGGTTGTTGCGCACCGCGGGCCATTCGACATCGAGGATCGAATACACCACGGTGTCCCGGCGGGAGCCGTCACTGAGCAACTGATGTGAGCGCAGTACCCCGTCGAGCTTGGCTCCGAGCCGCTCAATTGCCGCGCGACTCGCCGAGTTGAAGAAGTGGGTTCGCAGCTCCACTGCTATACAGTCGAGCGCTTCAAAAGCGTGCCAGAGCAGCAGCAGCTTGGCTTCGGTGTTCACCCCGGTCCGGCGAACCGACTCCACGTACCAGGTGGCGCCGATCTCCAGGCGGCGGTTGGGACCGTCCACATTGAGATAGCTGGACGACCCGATGAGCCGGCCGTCGAGCGCGCGCACGACGAACGTCAGCCCGGTGTCTGGATGCTGCACCGCCAACCGTGCCTGCACCCATTCCGCTGCCGTCGCCGGCGAGGGCGCGGACGTGAACCACAACCGGCCCAGGTCTTCATCGGCGGCGGCCGCGGCGATCTCGGGGATGTGATCGGTGGTGAGCGGCTCCAGCGTCACCCACCGCTGCCCCGTCAGCACGACGGGCTCGACGAACCCCATCACGACCGCCAGGCGACGACGGAGGCCAGCACCGACAGCACGATCGCCAGCACCGCCGACACCAGACCGATGTACAGCCCGTACGACGCGACCACCGGGCTGTGCACGTACAGCACGTGATACCAGACCCCGAGCGCCGTCAGCCCGGCCGAAAGCACCAGGGCCACAACGGAAGCCGCGCGCGACGAGAGCCGGCGCGCGGCCATCGTGGCCGCCACGAGCAGGCATGAGGACAACAGGACCATCAGCTGCCCGACACCGAAACCCGGTGGCGGCACAGTGATGTGCCCGACCTTCCCGCCGATGGCGTTCGCGTGCCCCGCCGGGCTCGACAGCCACGGCAACCAGGCACTGACCAACAGCACCAACGCGCACAGCGCGACGATCCAGGCGGGCCGCAACCGTTCCATGACAAGAGCGTATCGACCGTCCGGCGGGCCGACGCAGCTGATCAGCCGTAGCCTCAAGTGCCATGACCGATCTCCCCGATTGGGCGCGGCAGCTCGACCTGTCGCCGCATCCGGAAGGCGGCTGGTACCGCGAGACCTGGCGCAGCGACCTGACCGTCCCCCGATCCGCGCTGCCCGCGCAGTATTCCGGCCCGCGCAGCGCCGGGACCGCGATCCTGTTCCTGCTGATGCCCGGACAGCAATCCGCCTGGCACACCGTGCACAGCGCCGAGCTGTGGCTGTTCCACCGCGGCAGTCCGCTGCTGCTGGAGGTCGGGCCGGAGCAGGCGACCGCGGACACCGTGCTGCTCGGGGCGGACATTGCGGCGGGCGAACGGCCGCAGGCGCTGGTCCCGCCGGGGCACTGGCAGCGGGCACGCCCCCGTGACGACGAACCCACGCTGGTGAGCTGTGTCGTGGTGCCCGGCTTCGACTTCGCCGACTTCGCGCTGGTTGGTCAGTAGGCCACATGCAGGGGCACGTCATCGTCTGCGGCACCGACGCGCTGGCCAACCGGATCGCCGAGGGTCTGCAGGCGGCGGGTGCCACCGTCGTGACGATCCACGAACCCGCCGGCCTCAAGGCGGCCATCGTCACCAGCGCCGCCGCCATCGTGTGCGCCGGCGACGACGACGCCGTCAACCTCGAAATCGCGCTGCTGGCAAGGGAACTCAACCCCACAGTCCGGGTGGTGACCCGGCTGGCCAACAGCGTGCTGCGCGCAGCGGTGGCGCAGGACAACGGACCGGGCGCAGTTCTCGACGTCGCCGACCTGGCCGCGCCGTCGGTCGTCGAGGCCTGCCTGGCCCGCACGACCCACACCATCTCGGTGGCCGGCGTGGACTACGTCATCTCCGGCACCGACGCCCCGCGCGACGCCACACTGCGGGAGATGTTCGGTGACCTGGCGCCCGTGGCCGTCGTCCGCGGGGAGAACTCGGGCGCACCTGGCGAGGTGACGCCTTGTCCCGGTAGGGATTTCGAGGTGCGCGCCGGCGACTGGACCGCCATGATCGGCACCGCCGACGAACTCGCGGACGCCGGCATCACGGTGCCGCGCCCGCTGAGCAACCGAACCCACCGCCCATGGCCGCGCCGCGTGATCGACACCCTGCGCGTCCTGCGCGACGACATCAACCCCATCTTCTGGTGGGCCCTGGGCACATCGATGTCCCTGCTGCTCGGGTCGACCGTGCTGCTGCGTTTCGCCTATCACAACCCGGCCGGCATGAGCTGGATCGATGCGCTGTACTTCTCCACCGAGACCATCGCGACGGTCGGCTACGGCGATTTCAGCTTCATGCATCAACCAACCTGGTTGCGGCTGTGGGGCATTGGGCTCATGTTCGCCGGCGTCACCACCACCGCGATCCTGGTCGCGTTCGTCGCCGACGCGCTGCTGTCCCGTCGGCTCGGCAACTCGTCGGGGCGCCGGCGGGTGCAGCACCTGCGCAACCACATCGTCGTGGTGGGCCTCGGCTCCTTCGGTATCCGGGTGGTCAGCGACCTGGTTGCGGCCGGCTACGACGTCGCCGTCATCGAACGGGACGAGACCAACCGGTTCCTGGCGCAGGCCGCCCAACTGGATGTCCCGGTGATCTTCGGCGACGCGACCCTGCGCCAGACGCTCGAGCTCGCCCGCCTGGACCGGGCGCGCGCCATCGCGGTGCTGACGCAGGACGACATGGTCAACATCGAGACCGGCATCGTGCTGCGCGAGATGCTCAGTCCCCGGGTGCTGCCGGAAATCGACCGGCCCGACGTCCCACTGGTGCTGCGGATCTACGACCGCACCCTCGGAGCGGCGGTGGCGGGGCGCTTCGGCTTCGCGCACGTCCGGTCGACGGTCGAGCTGGCGGCCCCGTGGTTCGTCGGCGCGGCGATGGGACTACAGGTCTTGGGCACCTTCTCGGTGGGCCAGCAGTCGTTCATGGTGGGCGGCGTCCACATCGACGCGGGCAGCGCGCTCGACGGGATGCGGATGGCGGAGGTGCCGACGCAGATTCGGGTCATCGCCATCGCGCGGGCGGGCACCACGCTGCAGCGGCCGCGGCGCGACGCCCAACTGTGCGCCGGCGACACCGCGTATCTGGTCGGTCCGTACCGCGAACTGATCGAGACGCTGCTGACCGGCCAGCGGACGCCGTAGCGCCACGTCAGGCCGCGATCATCAGATCGATGGACAGCTGGTCGCAGATGGCGTGGGTGGTGGGCCAGTCACCACGCTGCGTCGCGCGGGCCAGTTCCTCGGTCAATGGGCTCTGCACATCCAGTTCGGCGAGCCAGCCCGCGACCGTCGCCGCCAAGCGGTCCGCCGTGACGCCTACGGCGTGGCGATCGTGGAGCTGGTCGACGATCTCGTAGGTCGACCCATCGGTGATGGTCGCGGGGTGCTGGTGCCGCCAGTGGATGTTCATATCGGTAGGAGCACCGAGCGGGCCGGATCGGGACAGTTTTTTGCGCCGAAAATGAGCTTGTGTCCGAGAATCCGTGGGATCTTCGGACACAAGCTCAGGCTCGCCGGTCAGTCCTTCAGCGACGACAGGTTGAACGCCGCGCCCGTCGGGTCGGTGACGGCCGCCAGCCGGCCGTACGGGGTGTCCTCGGCGGCGCGCACCACGGAGCCGCCGTTGGCGGTGATCAGTTCGATGGTCTTGTCGACGTCGTCGCTGCCGAGGAAGACGTTCCACGTGGAACGGTCCAGGCCGGGAATGACGGAGCCGTCCATGACGCCGATCAGCGGCTCGCCATCGAAGATGGCGTTGCTGTATCGGAACTCGGGGCTGTCGGCCTCGACCTGCAGCTCCCAGCCGAACACCGTCGTGTAGAACTCGGTGGCCTTGGCGAAGTCGGTCGTGGTCAGCTGGAACCACACCGGGGCGCCGGCCTCCTCGTACGCCTCGAAGCCCTGGTGCCCGGTCGGCTGCCACAGGCCGAAGAAGGCGCCCGTCGGGTCGGTCAGCATGGCCATCCAGCCCTTCTCGGGCACCTCCATGGCCGGGATGCAGTTGGTGGCGCCGGCGGCGACGGCAGCGTCGATGGTGGCCTGGATGTCAGCGGTGTGCAGGTACACGGTCCACGCGTCGGGGGCGTTCCACGCCGGGTCGCTCGCCATCATGCCGCCGACGTAGCGGCCGTCGCGCCGGGCGTTGATGTAGCCGCCGTAGTCGGGTCCCGGGTTTTCGTAGTCCCAGCCCAGCACGGTGCGGTAAAACCCCTGGGCGCCAGCCACATCCGAGGTGGCGAGGTCGATCCAGATGGGCGCGCCCAGTGGGGTCGCGGTACGAGTGGCCATGGTGTTCTCCCTAGACGAGTGACGGAGTGGTCACCGATACAGACAAGCACCCCGCGGAAAACTCATCGCGGCGGCGTCGACAAGAAAAAGGTGGCGAGAATTCGAGAATTCTCGCCACCTTCGTCTGACGGGCCTACACCGACGCGAACAGCGCCTTGAACTTCTCCAGTGACTGGTGGATGTCGGACCGCAGTGCAGCCGCCACCACCATGCCGATGGGGCCGAACAGGGCCGGGCCACCGAGGTGGATGTCGAAGGCCACCTTGGAACCGTCGCCGGCCGGCGTGATCTTGGCCATCAACTTGACCCTGACCCCACCCTTGCCGATGCCGTTGAGCGTGAGCGACGCCGGCGGGTTGTAATGCACGATGGTCCAGTCGACCCGGTTCAGCATGCCCTTGACCTCGACGACGGACGAGATCTGCGTGCCCTTGCCCAAGGTCTCGGGCAAGGGGCTGCGCCACAGCCGGTGGATCGACAGCCAGTCGTCGTAACGGGAGAGGTCCGACGCTGCCTCCCAGGCCTTTTCGGGCGACAGCGGTACTTCGATGGAACTTGAGAGCTTTGCCATGACTACTGCTGTTCTTGCGTCCCCTCGGCAGGAGCCTCAGCAGCAGGCTGGTCTCCTGCGACGGCCTTCTTCGCCGCTTCCTGGGCGCTGTCGACCGCGCCCTTGAACTTGCCTTCGGTCTTCTCGTCGACGATGTCGCCGACCTTCTCGATAGCGGCCTCGACCTTGTCGGCGTTCTGCGCCGCCAGGTCCTTCACCTTGTCCAGAAATCCCATGATTCCCACCCTATCTATTGCCGGATTGTCCGGTGAACGTGCTCATTCTTCATTGCTCTTCGGTTCGCCACAACCGTCGCGGCTCGCCCAGCCAGCGGCCCTGCAGCCACCACAACACCTCGATCGCACCGGCGCCCACCAGCCCGATTCCGACGGCCGCCGAGGTCAGCGCCAGGTTCGACGGATCGAGCATGAACTGTTGCTGCGCCCAGGGAATCGAAAAAATCACCACATATGCCAACGCCGACGCGGCGACCAGCGCGACGCGCCACCACTGGTACGGCCGTGCCACCACAGCCAGCACCCACACCGCCGACACCAGCAGCGTGATCAGCGCCGCGGTGGACGCCTGGTTCTGCTCGACCGCGTCCGCGTACTTCCCGTGATAGGCCAGCAGGTAGGAGGCGAACGTCGCGGCACCCACCACCAGGCCCGACGGCAGCGCGGCCGTCATCACCCGGCGCACGAAACCGTGGTGTGCGCGTTCATTGTTCGGAGCCAGCGACAGGATGAACGCCGGAATGCCGATGGTGAACCACGCCGCGATGGTGACGTGAATGGGCTGGAACGGATACAGCACCGGCTCGGTGCCGAAGAACCTGGCCGACAGGCCCGCCAGACCCACCAGAACCGCCAACAGCACCGAGTAGACCGTCTTGGTGAGGAACAGGTTCGAGACGCGCTCGATGTTGCCGATCACCCGGCGGCCCTCCCCCACCACATACGGCAGGGTGGCGAACTTGTTGTCCAGCAAGACGATCTGCGCGACGGCCCGCGTCGCCGAGCTGCCCGATCCCATCGCGACACCGATGTCGGCGTCCTTGAGGGCCAGCACGTCGTTGACGCCGTCGCCGGTCATCGCGACGGTGTGGCCACGCGATTGCAGGGCATGCACCATGGCGCGCTTCTGGTCCGGCCGGACCCGGCCGAACGTGGTGTATTCGCTGACGGTTTCGGCCAACTGCTCCGGATCGTCCGGGAGCCGGCGGGCGTCGAGGGTCTCGCCGTCCAGTCCCAGCGAACGGGCCACCGCACCCACCGACACCGCATTGTCGCCGGAGATCACCTTGACCGAGACATGTTGCTGCGCAAAGTAGTCCAGCGTCTCACCGGCATCGGGACGGACACGCTGCTCCAGCGTCACCAGCGCCGCGGGAGTCACGGCACCGGGCGCGTCGGGTGCGTCGACGGGGCGGTCCGAGGAGCCGAGCAGCAACACCCGCAGGCCCTGGGCGCCGATCTGTTCGGCCTGCTCGGCTTCGGGGGAACCGGCCTCGAGCAGGACGTCGGGCGCGCCGAGCACCCAGTTGCCGTGCTCGCCGTAGGACACCCCGCTCCATTTGGTCGCCGATTTGAACGGCGCGCTGGCGGTCTGCGTCCAGCCCGGCGGCAGTTTGTATGCCTCGGCGATGGCGGCCATGCTGGCATTCGGCCGGACGTCGTCGGCCGCCATCTGCGCGAGTACGGACGCGGCGTCGTCCGCGGTGAAGGTGCTGAGATCGCTGACCCGCATACCGTTTTCGGTCAGGGTCCCGGTCTTGTCGGCGCACACCACGTCGACGCGGGCCAGACCTTCGATGGCCGGCAGCTCCTGCACCAGGCACTGCCGCCGGCCCAGGCGGACCACGCCGACGGCGAACGCCAGCGACGTCATCAGCACCAGACCTTCGGGCACCATCGGCACCAGGGCACCGACCGTCCGCAGTACCGATTCCTTCCAGCCGACGCCGGTGACGGTGAACAGCTGGGTGTAGATGATCAGCGCACCGGCCGGCCAGAGCAGGTAGGTGATGAACCGCAGAATGGTGTTGATACCGCTGCGCAGCTCGGACTTCACCAGGGTGAATTTGCTTGCCTCGGCGGCCAATTGGGCGGCGTATGCCGCGCGCCCGACTTTGGTGGCGCGGTAGGAACCGCTACCGGCGACCACGAAGCTGCCCGACATGACGGTGTCGCCGGCGCTCTTGTCGATGGCGTCGGCCTCACCGGTGAGCAGTGACTCGTCGACCTCGAGGTTGGCCGCTTCCAGCACGACGCCGTCGACCACGATCTGATCGCCGGGGCCGAGTTCGATGACGTCGTCGAGCACGACCTCGCCGGCGGGGCGTTCCTGAGTGCCGGACTGCCTGCGCACCACCGGTTTTGCCTGGCCGACGATGGCCAGCCGGTCGAGGGTCTGCTTGGCCCGCAGCTCCTGGATGATGCCGATGGCACTGTTGGCGACGATCAGCAGCCCGAACAGCCCGTTGATGACCGAGCCCGTCGCCAGGACGATCAGGAACAGCGTGCCGAGAATCGCGTTGATCCGCGTGAAGACGTTGGCGCGGATGATCTCCGAGACACTGCGGGCCGCCCGCGTCGGGACGTCGTTGGTCTGGCCGGCGGCGACGCGCTGGGCGACGTCGGCATCCGACAGACCGGCGAGATCCGTCGTGACGCTGCGTTCCGGATCGTCGACAGTCACCCGTCATCCCCCTTTTACGTCGGGATTTGTGCACGAAAATCCGCGGCAGGCGCGGAAAATCGTGCACAAATCGCTATTGAGACGGCCGCCACCACTCGTCGAGCCCCGGTAACCGCGCCGGCTCCACCCGTTGGCCCGGCATCGGGACGGCCACATCCACCGATTCGTCACGGGCGGCGATGATCATCCGCTCGACCGGCTCGGACCACGGGTGTGGCGCCAGGCGGAACGTCGCCCAGTGGATCGGCACCAGCAGGCCACTGTCGGTCACGTCACGATGCGCCCGCACCGCGAACTCGGGATTCATGTGGATGTCCGGCCAGCCCGGGTGGTACGCGCCGATGGGCATGAGGGTCAGGTCGAACGGCCCGTAGTCGGCGCCGATGTCCCCGAAGCTCTTGGTGTAGCCGGTGTCGCCGCCGAAGAACGCCCGGTGCTGCGGGCCGATCAACGCCCACGACGCCCACAGGGTGGTGTTGCGCGTCAGGAACCGTCCCGAGAAGTGCCGGGCCGGGGTGCAGACCAGGGTCAGCTCGCCGAGCGTGGCGCTCTGGTTCCAGTCGAGTTCGACGATGCGCTCGGCCGGGATGCCCCAGAACCGCAGGTGCGCGCCGATCCCCAGCGGCACGAAGAACTTGGCCCGCTGCATGCCGGCCAGCTGCGTGACGGTGTCGATATCGAGGTGGTCGTAGTGGTCGTGGCTGATGATCACCGCGTCCACGGCCGGCAGTGCCTCCAGCGGCGCCGGCACCTCGTGGAGTCGCTGCGGACCCACCCGGCGCGACGGCGAGCACCGTCGGCTCCACACCGGGTCCGCCAGCACGCGGTAGCCGTCGATCTCGATCAGCGCCGAGGAGTGCCCGTACCAGGTGACCGCGAGGTCCCCGGCGGGGAGCCCGGGATCGGGCACCACCAGCGGGATGGGCATCGGCGGACGCTGGACCGCGCTGCTGGTCAGCAGTTCACGGACCAGGCCGGCCTGCTGTTCGCGCGTCAGCTCGGTACCGGACGGCGGCTCGAGGTTGACGAACACCCCGTCGTGATAGTTGGGCGAATCGGCGGCCACCGCGTTGATGTCCGCGGGGCCGGCACCGAGTGCGGCGGGCGTGCCGTTGAGCGCCCGCAAGACCCAGCCACCGGCTGCCAGCGCCGCCGTTCCCCACATCAGCCGCAGTGCCCGTCGCAGCATCAGGCGCCCTGGAACCGCGGCGCCCGCTTCTCGAACCGGGCCACCTGCGCCTCGATCACGTCGGGGCTGGCCCAGGCCTTGTTGAACATGCGGGTGTGTTCGCCGCGCACGTTGTCGTAGGCACCGTCGTCGTTGAGCACGCGCTTGGAGTGCGCCAGCGACAGCGGCGCGTAGCCGGCGATCTCGGCGGCCCAGGCCTGGGCGTCGGCCAGCGTGCCGGTGCGGTTGACCATGCCGGTCTGCAGCGCGGTCTCCAGCTCGAGACGCTCGGCCGCGAGCAGCATGGCGCGGGCGCGGCCGTGGCCGACCAGGGACGTCAGCCGGCGGATGCTCCAGTTGTCCAGGGCCAGACCGTATTTGGCGATGGGGAACTGGAAGAACACGCCCGGCGCGGCAACCCGCAGGTCGCAGATCATGGCGAGGATGACGCCGGCGCCGATCGCGGGGCCGTTGAGCGCCGCGATGATCGGGATCGGGCTCGCGTCGATCGCCAGGTTCAGGGCCAGGGCCTTGTCCGGCAGTTCCTTGGCCACTCCCTCGGCGTCGGACAGGTCGGCGCCCGCGCTGAACACGGTGCCCTGCCCGGTCAGCACGATCGCGCGGGTGTCCGACGGCGAGGCCTTCTCGATTTCTTCGCGGACGCCGTCGACGAGCGCGGCGTTCAGCGCGTTGCGCCGCTCCGGGCGCTGCATTTCCAGGGTCAGGACATTGCCGTCCCGCGTCACTCCGATCATTGGGCCAGCCTAGGCGGTGCCACGATCGAGCGCCGAGCCGCGTTGCGGAGTGCCGCCGGTGTTCAGGTGCGACGATGGGGCGCGTGCCGCCCACTGCGCCCGAACAACCCAGGGCGAATCAGTTCGCTCATCTGTTGACGCTCGTCGCGGCCAACGCGATTCCCGCGGTCGGCTGGTTCACGCAGGAGTGGTCCGCGGCGACGACGTTGATCGTCTATTGGTTCGAGACCGTCGCCGGGTTGCTGTTCATCTACGCCCGCGGCGTTCTCCAGCAGCGGTGGAACCCGCGCCGCGGCCATTTCCGGTACGAAGCGCCGCAGTCGAAGGGGCCGGTGCGGACGCGAGGAGCAATCGAGTCACGAGCCAAGCCCGGTTCCTTCATCAAGGGGTTCTTCTTCATCAACGCGGTGTTCTGTGCGGCGCACGGCGTCTTCATCGCGGTGATCCTGTTGATCCTCACGCACAACGGGAACGCCGAGCTGGTGGGCCTCGACTGGCGCAGCGCGGGCATCGGCTGCCTGCAGATGCTCGTCATCGTCGCGGTCGATTTCCTCGTGGATGTGCCGTACCTGCGCCGCTGGTCGTTCGGACTGCTCGAGCAGACCGCCAACCGGAGCTTCGGGCGGGTCGGCGTGGTGCATCTCGCGCTGATCTTCGGCATCTTCGCCGCCGCGGTGACCAACTCCCCCGCCCGGATGTTCGGGGTGTTCGTCGTGCTGAAGACGCTGTACTCCCTGGCCTCGGCGCTGCCGATGTACGAGCCGGCCACCCCGCCGAAGTGGCTGAGCGGGGCGATGAACCGGATCCGGCGCGAGCCCGAGGGACAGCGGTTCGAAGACATGTGGGTGAAGGATCAGGCCGCCGAGGTCAGGCGCCGGACACGAAACGACGAAGTGTGGACCGGGGCCGGACGGTAGCCGACTAGCCTGACCCGGGTGAGTCGGACCGGAGCCCGTCAGTTCTTCGACGCCATCCTCGACGACGGATCGTTCCGCAGCTGGGACGGACCGCCCCTGGAGGTGGCCGTCACCGACGATTACCGCGCCGAACTGGCCGACGCGACGCTGCGCACCGGACTGGACGAGTCCGTCCTGACCGGCGAGGGCACCGTCTCCGGCCGGCGGGTGGCCGTGGTGGCCTGCGAATTCGACTTCCTGGCCGGCTCGATCGGGGTGGCCGCGGCCGAGCGGATCACCGCTTCCGTGCAGCGCGCGACGGCGCTCGGATTGCCGCTGATCGCCTCGCCGTCATCGGGCGGGACGCGCATGCAGGAAGGCACCGTCGCATTCCTGCAGATGGTGAAGATCGCCGCGGCCGTCGAGCTGCACAAGAAAGCGCACCTGCCGTACCTGGTGTATCTGCGGCACCCGACGACCGGCGGAGTGTTCGCGTCCTGGGGATCGCTCGGGCACCTCACCGCGGCCGAACCGGGCGCGCTGATCGGGTTCCTCGGTCCGCGGGTGTACGAGCACCTCTACGGCGAGCCGTTCCCTGACGGCGTGCAGACCGCCGAGCACCTGTTCGCCCATGGCGTGATCGACAGCGTCGTCCCGCTCGACAAGCTGCGCGGCGTCGTGAATCGGGTTTTGACGGTGGTCGCGGACCCGCCCGACCCAGGGATTTGTGCACGAAAATCCGCGGTGGGCGCGGAAAATCGTGCACAAATCGCTGAGGTGCCGGCGTGGGAGTCGGTGGAGGCGTCGCGGCGCGCGGACCGGCCGGGCGTGGACTACCTGCTGGCGCACGGGGCGACCGACCGGGTGCTGCTGTCCGGGACCGGGCGCGGCGAATCGGGGACGACGCTGCTGGCGCTGGCCCGGTTCGGCGGGCAGCCCGCGGTGGTGGTCGGTCAGCGGCGGGTGATCGGTGGTCTCGTCGGGCCGCGCGCGCTGCGGGAGGCCCGCCGCGGCATGGCACTTGCGGCCGGCTTGCAGCTGCCGCTGGTGCTGGTGATCGACACCGCCGGGCCCGCGCTGTCTCGGCAGGCCGAGGAGGACGGGCTGGCCGGCGAGATCGCGTTGTGCCTCGCCGAACTCGTCACGCTCGATACGCCGACGGTGTCGGTGCTGCTGGGTCAGGGCAGCGGTGGGCCGGCCCTGGCGATGGTCCCGGCCGACCGGGTGCTCGCCGCGCAGAATGGCTGGCTGGCTCCGCTGCCGCCGGAAGGCGCGAGCGCCATCGTCTACCGCGACGTCGACCATGCCCCGGAACTTGCTGCCGCGCAAGGTGTTCGGTCCGCGGATCTGTTGACGGCCGGCATCGTCGACGTGATCGTGCCCGAGGAAACCGACGCCGCCGACGACCCGGCCGGGTTCACCGCGCGGATGTCTGCCGCCATCGCTGCCGAGCTGCACGCGCTGCACACCGTGCCCGCCGCACAGCGGCTCGGGGTGCGGCTGCAGCGCTACCGGCGGATCGGCGTCCCCGACAGCTGATCAGGCCTCGTCGAGATAGCGCTGCAGCGTCGGCGCGAGCCAGTGGACGAGGTCGCCGTCGCTCATCGCGACGATGGGCGGCAGCTTGAGCACGAACCGGCACATCGCCATCCCGAGCACCTGAGTGGCGATCAGCCCGGCGCAGCGTGCGGGATCGGTGGGTTCGAGCCGCGCGATGGCGGGCCGCAGCTGGTCGGCGAAGATGCTCTGCATGCGCTGCGCCGCATCGGCATTCGTGGTCGACGAGCGCAGCAGTACGATCAGCCCCTCGTCCTGCGTCCAGCGGTCGAGGAAATGCGTGACCAGCGCAGCGCCGAGTTCGGCCTTCGGGACGCCTGACAGGTCGGGGAAGCGCAGGTCGAATTCGGCTGCCGCGGCGAACAATTGGTCCTTGTTGCCGAAGTACCGCATCACCATCGACGGGTCGATGTGCGCGTCCGCGGCGATGGCCCTGATGGTGGCCGCCTGGTAGCCGGTCGTCGCGAACCGCTCCCGGGCGGCGGCGAGGATCACGGCCTTGGTCTCTTCTGACGATCTACGCATGCCAACAACTGTATGCCAACACTTGTTGACTTCAGCGCCGAAAGGCGCAACCATTGTTATGCCAACAACTGTTGGCATACGCGGAAGGAGACGCAGATGACCGACACCGATGTCCTGATCGTCGGAGCAGGCCCCACCGGATTGGCCCTCGCCGCCGCGCTACAGGCCCGCGGTGTCGACGCCCTGGTGGTCGACCGCCTGGCCGCGGGCGCCAACACGTCACGCGCCGCAGTGGCGAACGCCCGCACGCTGGAGGTGCTCGAAGAACTGGCCGTCTCCGAACGCCTGGTTGAGCTGGGCATTCCGGCTCCGCGGTTCACCATCCGCGATGGCCACCGGACCCTGATCCCGGTCGACTTCAGCACGCTGCCGACCCGCTACCCCTACAGCCTGATGGTGCCGCAGTGCACCACCGAGCAGGTGCTGCTCGACCGCCTGGCCGAGCTCGGCGGCAAGGTGATCCGGCCGAAGACGCTGACCGGCGTGACGCAGGACGCCCGCGGCGTCACGGCGCAGTTCGAGGACGGCGACGTCATCCGGGCGCGGTACCTCGTCGGCGCCGACGGCATGCACAGCGTCGTGCGGGAGCAGGCTGGAATCGGGTTCAGCGGCGGGCAGTACGGGCAGTCGTTCGCCCTGGCCGACGTCCGCCTCAGCGGCGACGTCACCGACGACGAGGTGATCCTGTTCTGGGCGTCCACCGGGCTGACGGTCGTCGCGCCGCTACCCGGCGGCACGTACCGGATCGTGGCGCCCGTCGACTCGGCGCCCGAGGAACCGTCGGTCGCCTTCGTCCAGAACCTGCTCGACACCCGCGCCTTCGGGCCCGGCCGGGTGACGGTGACCGGCGTCGAGTGGGGCTCCCGGTTCCGGGTGCACCACCGGGTCGCCGACAGCTACCGGGCCGGCCGGGTACTGCTCGCCGGCGACGCCGCCCACGTGCACAGCCCCGCCGGCGGCCAGGGCATGAACCTGGGTATCCAGGACGCCCTCGCGTTGAGTCAGGCACTGGCAACGGCTTTGGCGACGGGACGCGACGCGGTACTTGACGAGTACAGCGCGGCCCGACGCCCCCTCGCGCAGCAAGTCGTGACACTGACCGACCGCCTGACCCGGCTGGCCACCTTGCCCGCACCGGTCCGCCCGATCCGGAACCTGGCGATCGGGCTGGCGGGCCGTGTTCCTGCCGTGCGAAATCAGTTGGCGTGGCGGCTCTCCGGGCTCTCCAACCGCTGAGCGGTCCCCGACAGCGGAAAGCCGGGCCTGGTCTTCGGGGGTGACCAGGCCCGGCAGCTCATTTCCCGCTCAGCCGTTGCAGCAGTGCGACTTCTTCGGCGACGGCGGCACATTCAGCGCCGGATTGCGATCGAAGAAGCTGACCGGCTTGAGCTTGAATCCGGCGTAGTCCACCGGCATCACGGGCCAGTCCTCGGGCCGCGGGAAGTGCGTCAGCCCGAAGGTGTGCCACACCACGATGTCCTCGCCCTCGATGTTGCGGTCCTGCGCGACGTACGACGGCAGGCCGGCATCGCCCGGATGCTGGTTGACGAACTGACCGGCCGGATACCGCTCTGCCGGATCGTATTTCGTCACCCACAGGTGCTTGGTCGCGAAGGCCGCGCGCTTGGCGATGGAGCTCGACGGATCGGCCAGCAACGTGGGCTGCCCCTCGGGATGCAGCGCATAGCCGACGTTCTGGCCCAATCGGTTCTGCTTGGTCGGGTTCGTGATGTGCCAGACCCGGGCCTTGAGGTTGTCGGCGGTGCGCATGGCTTCGAGCTCGTGCGTCAGTTTGGTCTTCTGCGGGCGGAAGGCGTTGCCCCACGGGTTCTCCGGTCCCATCGGGACACCGATGGCGTCGACTTCCTCGACGGTGTTGGTGAGCCCGTCGACCGCCATGTCCAGCCGCGCCGAGAACATGTGCTGATGGAACGGCGCGCCCAGGCCCGGTGCCATCTCGGTGGAAAAGCCTTCCGGCCCACGGTAAGCCGATGCGAACACGATGCCGGTGGCCTTGGCCTCCAGCTCGATGGTGCCGTCGAGGTAGAGGTACCAGTAGAAGCCGTAGTCGTAGTTGCCGATGGTGAGGAAGAACGAGATCACCAGACGCCGCGACCGCCGGACCTCGGCCATGCCGTTGAACATGTCGGTGTGCTTCCACAGCACGCCGTAGTCCTCCTCGTGCAGGCAGATCGCATTCTTCATCAGTTTGGGCTCGCCGTTCTCGTCGGCGATGGTGACGTCGAAGTACTTGATCTCGCCGAGGCAGTCGCAGCCCAGTTCGAGGGCATTGGTGTAGCGGCCGAACAGGTACTCCCCCTGGTCGAAGTAGTTCTGCCAGTAGCGGACCGGTGACGGATCGGCATACGGCACCACCATCTCGGCGATGGACGCGCGGTACACCACCGGCCGCCCGTCGATCGACAGCTGGTGCAGCGTCAGGCCCTCACGGACGTCGAAGCCGAAGCGGAAAGACCAATCGGCCCAAGTGATCTGGTTGCCGTCGACGGTGAAGCTCGCACCCTCGGGCTGGGTGATCTCGATGGGCTTGAGGTCGGTGCGGGCCGGGACGGCATGCGGCGCGGCATCCCACTCGCCGCGTTCGGTGGGCAGCGGCAGCTCGATCTCGTCGATCACCTTGACGACCTTGCGGCCCGTGAGGTCCACGTAGGCGACGACGCCGTCGATGGGGTGCGCCCACGGCAGGTCGGCGGCGTCGTACTGGTAGAACGCCAGCACCCGGACGATGCGCCGGCCGACCTCGTCCTCGTGACCGAAGACGCCGGCCGACAGCGGAACCGCCCGCACGTCAGTCGGATTCAGCTCGCGCTTGGTCATGGCCTCGATCCATTCGGGACAGTCGAGCAGGAACGACTCGATGTCCTCGAACTCCTGGTCCAGGATCGGCACATGGCCGTCACAGGTGCTGTCGATCGCCACCTCACTGACGACGCGGCCCTCGGTCACCGACACCACCAGATCGGAGCCCTGGCCGGTGGCGCGGTCCAGCAGCAGCACCCGGGCCCGACGGTCCATGGCGGCACCGGGGCGGAAGGCCAGCACCTCGCTCTTGTGCGGCTCCTCCAGTGCGACGAACACGAAGCGGACGCTGTCGCCGAGCAGGCCGTGCGCGTCGACGATGCGGCGTGCGGCGCGGATCTCGTCGGCGCTCAGCGGGGTGAGCGGGTGGTCGGGAACTGTGGTCACCTGAGGTTCAATAGTGGCAGTCATCGTGCGATCTCCTTTGCGATATCAGGGTTTTCGTTGTTTTGAGTTCCGGCGTGCGGTCGCATCACCGCGACCGCGATGCCGCCGGCGAAGGCACCGACCAGTAGGACGCCGATGATCGCGGCCAAGGTTCCGGAGCCACCGACCAGCAGCGGCAGGTTGACGGCGGTCATCACCGACAGCACTGCCAGACCGGCGAAGCCGAGGCTCGGCGCGATGACGGTGTGCCACGGCCGGGTGTCGAGTCGGGTGCGGCGGAAGTAGACGACGACGGCCGCGGATGTCAGCGTCATCAGCACGACGATGCCCACCGACGCGGCGCCGACGAACCACGTGAACACCTGGGTCACCGGGTCCAGGCCGGCCAGGACCGAGGCCGCGACCAGCACCAGCGCCGAGAGGGTCTGGGCGAACGAGGCGACGTGCGGGGAGTCGTGCCGCGGGTGGGAGCGGCCGCAGCGCCCGGGCAGTGCCCGGCTGTTGCCGAGCGAGAAGATGTAGCGGGCCAGCACGTTGTGGAAGGACAGCAGCGCCGCGAAAAGGCTTGTGATCAAGAAGATCTGGACCAGGTCGCCGGCCACCGCACCGACGTAGTGGGTCGCGGTCTCGGTGAGCATGGTCGCGGGGTTCTTCGTCGCCTCGTCGACCGCGCCGGCGTCACCCCACGCGCTGACCAGCGCCCAGCTGCTGAGCGCGTAGAAGCCACCGATCAGCAGCAGCGCGGCGTACGTCGCCCGCGGGATGGTCCGCACCGGGTCACGGGCCTCGTCGCGGAACACCGCCGTCGCCTCGAAACCGATGTAGCCCGCCAGCGCGAAGATCAGGGCGATGCCCGGCGCCCCGGAGAAGAAGTTCCCCGAATGCAGCACGGCCGTCGAAAGCCCTTGTGCGCCGCCATGTCCGATGACCGCGGCGTTGATCACCAGCACGATGCCGACCTCGCAGACCAGCAGGACACCGAGCACCTTGCCCGACAGCTCGATGTGCCGGTAACCCAGGAATCCGGTGACCGCCATCATCAGCAGCGCGTAGAGATACCACGGCACGGCGGGTCCGCCGTGGGCGGTGACGAGCTCGTTGATGGACGCACCGATGTAGCCGTACACCCCGACCTGGACCGCGGTGTAGGACAGCAGCGCCAGGAACGCGGCACCGAGCCCGGCATGCCGGCCGAAGCCGTGCGCGATGTAGGTGTAGAACGCGCCGGCGCCCGTGATGTGGCGGGCCATGGCGGTGAAACCGACCGCGAACAGCAGCAGCACCGCGGTGCAGACGACGTACGAACCCGGGTAGGCCGCCCCGTTGCCGGCGGCGATGCCGATCGGGAAGGTGCCGGCGACGACGGTCAGCGGAGCGGCGGCGGCGACGACCATGAACACGATCGCCACCGGGCCGAGCCGGCCCGTCAATCGATTGGGCTGAGCGCCGGTGCTTCGACCGGCATCGAGAACTGCGTCAGTTGTCATGACAGCACCTTCGCTGGAATTGAATGTAAATTGGTTGCGGTGCGGTAAGGCTTGAGTGAGTTCAAATGAGAATTGCCGAATGGGCGAATTCTCATTTGACGCCCGAATTCACAGCGCGATGTTGATGGCTTTCGTCTGGGTGTATTCGGCGATGGCGCCCTCACCGAGTTCACGGCCCCAGCCCGATTGTTTGTAGCCGCCGAACGGCAGCGCGGTATCGAACGCGTTGTGGCAGTTGACCCACACCGTGCCGGCCTTGATCTGCTGCGCCACCCGGTGCGCGGTCGAGACGTCGCGCGTCCACACGCTGGCGGCCAGCCCGTAGGGGGTGTCGTTGGCGGCTTCGCGCACGCCGCGGTCGCGGTTGAAGGGCACGGCCACGGCGACCGGCCCGAAGATCTCCTCCTGGTAGACGTTGAAGTCGCGGTGCACGTCGACCAGCAGCGTGGGCTGCACGTAGAAGCCGCTCTCGCCGTGCCGGCCGCCGCCGGCCAGGGCCCGTGCGCCCTGCGCGATGCCGTCGTCGAGGTAGCCGGTGACCTTGGTGAGCTGCTCGCGCGAGACCAGCGGGCCGATGTCGTTGGTGGGGTCCAGCCCGGGCCCGATCCGCAGGCCGGCCGCGTGCTCGGCGACGCCCTGGGTGAACTCGTCGAAGATGGCGTCCTCGACCAGCAGCCGGGTGCCGGCCGTGCAGGTCTGGCCGTGGTTGAACAGGAAGCCGCCGGCCACGCCGGGAATCGCGGCTTCGAGATCGGCGTCGGCGAACACCACCTGCGGGCTCTTGCCGCCCAGTTCCAGCGAGACCTTCTTGAGATTGCCCGATGCGGCGTTGACGATCTTCTTGCCCACCTCGGTGGAGCCGGTGAAGGCCACCTTGTCGACGCCGTCGTGTGCCGAGAGTGCCGCGCCGACGTCACCGAAGCCGGTCAGCAGGTTGAACACCCCGGCCGGGACGCCGGCCTCGGCGATGACCTCGGCGAGCAGCACCGCGGTCAGCGGCGTCTGCTCAGCGGGCTTGAGGATGACGGTGTTCCCGCAGGCCAGGGCCGGTGCGACTTTGAACGCGGCCATGACCAGCGGGAAGTTCCACGGGGTGATCTGGGCGCAGACACCGACGGGCTCACGCAGCGTGAAGGCGTGGAACTTGGCGCCCGGCGCCCACGGCACCGATACCGGCACGGTGCGGCCCTCGATCTTGGTGGCCCAGCCGGCGTAGTAGTAGAAGATCTCCGCGGCCCAGGTGACATCGACGGCCTTGGCGACGGCGACGGACTTGCCGTTGTCGATGCTCTCGAGTTCGGCGAACTGATCGGCCCGGGCCGTGATGCCCTCGGCGATGCGCCAGATCATGCGCTGCCGCTCGGCGGGCGTCATGGTCGGCCACGGGCCGTCCTCGAAAGCCCGGCGTGCCGCCCGCACTGCCCGCTCGACGTCTTCGGCGTCGCTGTGCGGGACCGTCGTGATGACCTGCTCGGTGGCGGGGTCGACGGTGTCGAACCGCCGGCCGGACGCCGATTCGACCCACTGTCCGTCGACGTACATCTGCTGCGGACGGGAAATGAAATCGGCGGTCCGCGGGTCCAGATCGGTACTGAGCGTGGCTGTCATGGAAATCATGTTTACGCACTGATGTGGTGCGCGTCACCACTAATTCCGAATGGGTATTTCGCGAATTCGGATTCTCATTTGAAATGGCTCCGGCATTCTCATTCGGGCCGCTCGATAATCGCAGTTCGTGTCGATTTCCGGACCCGCAGTCGGCCGCACCGAGGCCGGCCGGGTCTCCGATTCTCATTTGAAGATTTTCGATGTTTACCCGACAACGCTGCCGAGGCCGGCGGCCATCGGCTACCTTCCGACAAATGGGCCCCACCCGAACCATCCGGAGCCGCTCGCCGGTCGCCGGGCTTCAGCGCGCGCAGCTGACGTTCACCCAGGTTCTCGGGCAGTCGGTGTCGGCGGTGGCGCCGTCGGCCGTGATGGTCACGCTGCCCGCGCTGGTCCTGCCGGCGGCCGGCCACACCACGATCGCGGTGTTCATCCTGACCGCGCTCATGATGACCGCGGTCGGGTACTGCATCACGCAGTTCTCCACGCGCATGGTCGCGGTGAGCGGGCTGTACAGCTACACCGTCAAGGGCCTCGGCCCGGTTCCCGGTGTCGCGGCGGGCTGGTCGCTGGTCGTCGGCTATGCCGCCGCCGCGATGGCGAGCGCGCTCGGCGCGGCCGGCTACCTGGCGACGCTCTTGGGCCGCGTCGGGGTGCCGGCAGGCAAACCCGTCATCGCCGGCCTGACCGTACTGGTCGGCGCCGCCGCACTGATCCTCATGGTGCGGGGCATCAGGCTGTCGGCGCGCATCTCGCTCGCCGTCGAGCTGTTCGCGATCGTGGTGGCCGGGGTGGTGTTGATGATTGCCTTCGGCGGGGCCGTGACCGGCAGTGCCGCATCACCGAAAACCGTTGCGGAAGCGCCACATTCCGCGCTGGGTTTCGCGCTGTTGCTCGCGATCACCTCATACGTGGGCTTCGAGAGCGCCAGTACCGTGGCCCGCGAGGCGCAGCGCCCGTTCGTCACCGTCAGCCGGGCCATCCGCTGGACGCCGCTGGCGCTGGGGGCGCTGTACACGTTCGCCGCCGTCCTGCAGACCACCGGCACGATCCAGACCCGCACCGGTTCGACGCCCATCGTGCTCTCCCTCCCCGACTCGGCCGACACCTTGGCCGGCGCGCTGTCCGTCGCGATGGAGGTCGGCATCACCGCGTCGTGGATCGCATGCGTGATCGGCTCCACCACCGCGCTGTCCCGGACGCTGTTCGCGATGGGACGCGAGGGCCTGCTGCCGGACGCCCTCGGCCACGCCCACCCCCGCTATCGCACGCCGCACGTCGCACTCACCGTCGCGATGCCGGTGATCGTCGCGGTGCCGGTCGCCTACCTGTTCGCCGCGGAGTCCAGCCGCGACGTCCTCGTCGGGCTGCTGGCGGTGTCGGCCCACGGTTACATCGTGGCGTATCTGCTGGTGTGTCTGGCCACTCCGGCATTTCTGCGCCGGATCGGCGAGCTCACCACCGTGCCACTGATCGTCGGACTGGCCACCGCCGCCATCATGATCGCGATCATCGTCTGGGCCGCGCTGACCGTGGCATCGCCGGTGTGGATCGCCACCGCCGTCTACTCCGCGCTGCTGGCACTGGGTTTGGCGGCATTCCTGGCCCGCCGACGGCAGATTCCCGACCTCGCCGAACGGGTCGGGGTGTTCGACGAAACGGTCGCCGGTGACGTCTTCGCCGACTACAACCCGTGGGAGGTGCGCCGGTGAGCCCCGCCGACGGTGCGCTGTCGGGTCGCCAGCCCAAGGCCGTCCAGAGCGCCCTTCAGGTGCTCGAAGCCGTGGCCCTGGCGGGCACCGGGGTCACCGCGAAAGACATCGCCGAGCACCTGTCCATGCCGTCGGCCACCACCTACCGGCTGCTGAATCTCCTTGTCGCCGACGGTTACATCGTGCGGCTGCCGGATCTGTCGGGCTTCGCGCTGGGCCCGCGGATGGGCCTGCTGATCGATGCCGCGGTCTCCCCCACCGTGTGCACCAAGGCCCGCGAGACGTTGGCCGAGCTGCGGCTGTCGGTGCGCTTCGGGGTGCACCTGTTCTACTTCACGAACACCTCGGTGCGCCTCGCCGACGCCGACGGCGAATACCCGCCGCCCGCAGACGAATCGGTGCTCAACCGGCACCTGCACGCCAGTGCCGTCGGCAAGCTGCTGCTCGCCGAGAAGCACGATGCCGAGACGCTGCTCGCCCTCAACCCGGCGACGCTCACCGACCGCACCATCGCCTCGAAATCCGCTCTGGCCGAACAGCTCGCCGAGGTCCGGGAGCGCGGCTACGCCGTCCAGACCGGGGAGCTGCGGGCCGATTCGGCGTGTGTCGCGGTGCCGGTCCGGTCGGCCACCGCCACCTTGGTGGCCGCGGTGGCCATGTCGGGACGGGCCGAGCAGGAGCAGCTCCTGCGGAAGCAGATTCCGGTGTTGCAGGACTGCGCAACCCAATTGGCGCCGCTGCTGGCGTGAGGCCGATCAGAAAGGGATCGAGGCGATCATCGCCCCGGCCCCGGTGACCAGGCTGTCCTTCTTCAGCGTCGTGCCGAAGTACTTCGCGTGCGGGTCGACCACCACCCGCTGGTCGTCGTGATGCAGCGCCAGCACCTCCCGGGCCATCCGGGAGAACGGGATCTTCTCTGGTCCACCGATATTGATCACATGGTTGCGCGGCGGCTCGATCGAGACCTCGGCCAGGTAGGCCGCCACCTCGTCGGCCGCGATCGGTTGAATCAGCGCATCCGGCACCCGCACATCGTGCTCGTCGCCCTCATCGGTGTCGATCTCGACGACCATCGACTCGACGATCGCCTTCGCGAACTCATGGAACTGCGTGGCCCGCACGATCGTGTAGGGCAACCCGGACGCCTCGATGATCTGCTCTTGCGCGACCTTCGCCCGCATGTAGCCACTGTCCGGCAGGGCGTCGACGCCCACGATCGACAGTGCGACATAGTGGCCGACCCCGGCCGCCTGTGCCGCGGCCACCAGATTGGTGGTCGACCGGACGAAGAAATCCATCACATCCTCGTCGGCGAAGGACGGCGAGTTCGTGACGTCGACGAGGGCCTCGGCGCCCGCCAAGGCCTTGGCGAGGCCCGCCCCGCTGAGCACATCGACACCGGAGCGCCGGGACACGGCGACCACGTCCTCGCCTTCCCGCGTCAGGAGATCGACGAGCAGGGTCCCGATGAGGCCACTGGCCCCGATCACTGTCACCTTCACTGTGCCAACACCTTTCGCCGTCGCCACGCCGACACGGGAGCCGGACCTGTCAGCCTACGTCGCACGCCGCGCCGCAGGTTGCGAAACCGGCATCCGGGGACATCTCGGCGGCCTGCGCGCTCGGCCCGGCGCGGATCCGCCACCGCTGCGGCCGACTCCCGTATTGCGGAACGACGCAACACAATTGATGCCCCGCTCACGTGACGGTGCCCGGCACCGGCTGCGAGTCCCGCACCTGAGCGTTTGCGGTATTGACGCGTGCGTCGCTACTGTGCGACAGTCGGCGAGGACGAATCGGGATACGCACAGCAATGCAATGCATCGGACGGTCAGCGTGGTAAATCGGCTGTTTACAGTGCATCAATTGGTCGTTCTGCTGCAGTCCGCAAATCAAGTCGAGTTGCTGCTCACCGCGGCGGCGGGGACGGCGTCGATCGTCACGGCGGTACGCGGCCCGGCGGACGATGTTGCTGGCATCGGACCGGAGCGTCGGCACACTGCCTTGTGTACCTGCAAGGACGGCGACACCTCGCACTGCCCCGCACGCGATTCACTGTGAGCCGTAGGTGGGCGCGGCACCACCGGCACCGCGCCCACTTCCGTCAGCCGCTGATCGCCTCGGCGACCTTCACCCCGACCAGCACCACAGCCACCAGCAGGTAACCGCGCAATGCGACCATGCCGGCCACCCGCAGCGGCGACCAGGCGGGCCGGTCCAGGGTGTCCAGCGCGGGCGTGCGGAAGCTGTCCCGCTCCTGGTTCCGCAGCGCCTTCCGGACGGTGCGGTCGTCGGGTTGGTCGTCCAGATCCTCCACCTGCTCCGGGTCCAGGCCGCCCAGCTCCGCGGCCACGTCGACAGCGGCCTGCTTCCGTTGCCGGTGCCGCGATCGCGCCGTCGCACCGGCGATGACTCCGCCGCCGAGCATGCCGACGCCGACTCCGACCCCGAAGCCCCACTCGAGTTGCGCGGCAGTCAGATTCGGGAAGAACGTCGCCGCCGTCAGGGCCAGCGACAGCAGCACCAGCGCCCACACGATCACGCCGGCCATGATGTTCTGCCGCATGGTGTTGACCCACGGGCCCAGCACCGCCTTGTCGTTGCACAGCAGCACCAGGAACACCGTCGCAGAGGGCAGCAGCACCCCGGCCAGCGCCTGCACACCCTGGGTCAGCAGGCCCAGCACGTGATCCGGGCTGAACGACACCGCGGCCGCCACCGCGAGCAGTGCCGCGTAGCCCAGGTAGAAGGCGGGCGCCTCGCTGACTTTCCAGTGCAGCGAGTGCCGCTTGCCCATGGTGTCGCCCAGAGCGTAGGTGGTGGCGAGGCCGACGGCGTTGGCCCCGATGAGCGAGGCGTCCAGCAGCAGGATGGCGAAAAGCGCACCCGCGGTGGGCGACACGTGCCGGCCCAGCTGAGTTGCCACGTCACCGGCGTCGGTGAAGTTGCCGGCCGCGGCACTGCCGCCGAGCCCGAACGCGGCGGCGGCCATGATCGCGACCGCACCCACCATCACCACGACGATGCCGATCCACAGATCGACCCGCTCGTAACGAATCCACTTGGGGGTCAACCGCTTGTCGACGATGTTGGACTGCTGGAAGAACAGCTGCCACGGCGCGACGGTGGTGCCGACGATCGCCACGATC
The DNA here is from genome assembly GCF_045310915.1 of Mycobacterium sp. SMC-17. NCBI lineage: Bacteria > Bacillati > Actinomycetota > Actinomycetes > Mycobacteriales > Mycobacteriaceae > Mycobacterium > Mycobacterium sp. SMC-17. The sequence continues at coordinate 28,950 of NZ_JBJIAK010000019.1, forward strand.
AGCAGCAAGAGCGTCGAGTTGAGGCCGCCCGGGAATGACGGGATCAGGCCCTTCGCGGTTTCGGTCGCGGACGGGTGCACGATGAACGCCAGCGGGAAGATCACGATGTTGACCGCGATCAGCGCGAAAATGAAACGCTCCCAACGGCGGAACGAACCACCGGCCACCACGGCAAACAGCAGCACGGCCGCGAGCGGCACCGAGATCGCCTTGGGCAGCCCGAAGTAGTTCAACGCCATGGACACCCCGACGAATTCTGTGACGATGGTCAACGCGTTGACGATGAACAGGTCGCCGACGCTGAAGGCGCCCCAGAACTTGCCGAACCGCGCGAAGATCAGGCGGGCGTGCCCCACCCCGGCGACGGCACCGAGCCGGACCACCATCTCCTGGTTGACGTACAGCACCGGAATCAGCAGTGCCAGTGTCCACATGAGCGCCATGCCGTAGTTCTGGCCGGCCTGGGCGTAGGTCGCGACGCCGCCGGCGTCGTTGTCCCCGACCATGACGATGAGGCCGGGTCCCATCACCACGAGCAGCATCTTCAACCGCTGCAGGCGGCTGCGACCGGTGGCGGTCTCGTCGGTGCGGATGGTGCCGAGGGCGCCGACGATGTCGCCGACGTGCGCGGTGTCGAGCACCGGGGTGCTCGGTGAATCACGTTGCCGCGCTGACGTTTCGCCGGCGGGCCGCGGGGTACGGGCAAACAGGGCCATGTCGAGATTCCTCCCGGGAAAATGGCAGCACAACAGGGGTCCGCCCACCGGAATCGGTGGGCGGACCGTGCGGCCGAACGGATCAGAAGTTGGGGTGCGCCCCGAGAGACGCCGAGATCACCGCGAGCGGCGTGTGCGACAACTGCAGGTTGTGCCGTTCCTGCGGGGTCAGGTGCGTGCGGCTGTGCACCAGCCGGGCAATGCGGCGGACGGTGCGGTTGCGAAATACGGTCATGACAGAGCTCCTGTCGGGATCGGACTCCCGTGGCCTGTCGGTCAGGCGGAACCGGCCGGTCGGCAGGATAACGGGAGTGCTCGGATGCTGGTGTCTACGTGGTGTTTTCGTCCCAAACTGGAACTGTCGCCATCGCCAGATCTCACGTCGTACCTCACCTCCTAGCCGTCGGGCCCACCTCGGGGCAGCTATCCCATGACAACACAAAAGGGAGATGGCAGCGAACCCATACCCATTAAAAGGCTGTTAAAACCATGCGCTGCCGCACCCCTCTCGTCAGAGCTTCGGCACTGGACGACGTAATCCACCGCGGTGGATAGCCACTTTGGGTAACCCCTTAATCCGGGGAGACCTGTCCTGACCCTGGGCGTCTCTCGACGTCGTCGGATCAGTGGCTTCTGTTCGTCCAGGAGCCTCGCCTAGCGAGGTGCTGACGTAGCCAAGGTAACCCGGGCGCGTAGACCCGTCAACTCGATTGTCCGGAACATTCCCCGCGAGCGTGCCAAGAGATCGCGATTTCGTCGAGAACAGGGCCTGCCTGCACATTCGCGGCGAGAAAACCTCGCGCTATGGCTGCTCGAGACCGAAGATGCGGATGCTCTCGGCGCGCATGTCGACCTTGCGGACCTTGCCGGTGATGGTCATCGGGAACTCGTCGACGATGTGTACGTAGCGCGGAATCTTGAAGTGCGCCAGCCGATCCGCGGTGAATTCGCGGATGGCGGCGGCGTCCAGCGGCGCCGCGCCGGGCCGCAGCCGCAGCCACGCGCAGATCTCCTCGCCGTAGCGGGCGTCGGGCACGCCGATCACCTGGGCATCCTCGATGTCCGGGTGGGTGTACAGGAACTCCTCGATCTCGCGCGGGTACACGTTCTCGCCGCCGCGGATCACCATGTCCTTGGTACGGCCGACGATGGCGCAGTAGCCGTCGGCCCGCATCACCGCGAGATCACCGGTGTGCATCCAGCCCTCGGAATCGATGGCCTCCCGGGTCTTTTCGTCGTTGTTCCAGTAGCCCAGCATGACCGAATAACCGCGCGTGCAGAACTCCCCCGGTTCGCCGCGCTCCACCGTCTCGCCGGTTTCCGGGTTGACGACCTTGACCTCGAGATGCGGATGCGCCCGGCCGATAGTCGCGGTGCGGCGGTCCAGGTCGTCGTCGATCAGCGTCTGGCACGACACCGGCGACGTCTCCGTCATGCCGTAGCAGATCGCGACCTCGGCCATGTGCATGTCGGAGACGCAGTGCTTCATCACCTCGACGGGGCATACCGAGCCGGCCATGATGCCGGTACGCAGGCTCGACAGGTCCCGCCCGGTGAACGACGGATGGTTCTGCATCGCGATGAACATCGTCGGCACGCCGTAGACGCCGGCGCACTGCTCGGCCTCGATGGCATCGAGGGTGGCCGCCGGGTCGAACCCGGGGGCCGGGATCACCACGGACGCACCATGACTCATGCAGCCGAGCACACCCATCACCATGCCGAAGCAGTGGTAGAACGGCACCGGGATACACAACCGCTCCCCCGCCCGGAGGTTGATCCCTTCAGTCGTGAAGTAGCCGTTGTTCAGGATGTTGCGGTGCGACAGCGTCGCACCTTTCGGGAACCCGGTTGTGCCCGAGGTGTATTGGATGTTGATCGGGTCGGTGTTGGACAGGGAGGCATGCCGGGCCGCCAAGGCGTCGGCGCCGACCGCCGCGCTGTCGGCACGCAACCGCTCCCAGTCCGGGCCGTCCAGGAAGACGACGTCCGTCAGGTCCGGAACCTGGGGACGGACCTCGTCGATCATCGCCACGTAGTCCGACGTCTTGAACGACGTCGCCGAGATCAGCATCCGCATCCCGGATTGGTTGAGCGCGTAGGCAAGTTCGTGCACCCGGTATGCCGGATTCACGTTGACCAGGATGGCGCCGATCTTGGCCGTCGCCAGCTGCGTCACGATCCACTGCGCGCAGTTCGGCGACCAGACACCGACGCGGTCCCCCTTCTCGATGCCGCGGGCCATCAGGCCGCGGGCGATCAGGTCGACCTCGACGTTGAGTTCGGCATACGTGTACCGCAGTCCCTGTCCGCGGTCGACCAACGCGAGCGTGTCCGGATGGGCCGCGACGGTGCGCTCGAAGTTGGTCCCGATGGTCTCCTCCAGGATCGGGGTGTCGGTGGGGCCCGCGTCGTAGCTCAGCATCAGTTCACCAAATCCTCATAGCGGTATTCCGATGCGATCGGGGTGCCGGCCGCATGCGCTTGATCTTCGCGCTTGCGCAGGTCAACGCGCCGGATCTTGCCGGAAATCGTCTTGGGCAGATCGAAGAATTCCACCCGCCGAACCTTGAGGTACGGCGCCAGGTGGTCCCGCGCGAATTCCATGATCGCCCGCGCGGTGTCCGCATCGGCACTCCAGCCGTCTGCCAGGCAGACGTACGCCTTCGGCACGGCGAGCCGGGTGTCGTCGGGCTGCGGCACCACCGCGGCTTCCACCACCGCGGGATGCTCGATGAGCACGCTCTCCAATTCGAAGGGCGACACCTTGTAGTCCGACGACTTGAACACGTCATCGGTGCGGCCGATGTACGTGATGTAGCCGTCGTCGTCGCGGGAGGCCACGTCGCCGGTGTGGTAGTAACCGCCGGCCATGACGGCCGCATTGCGTTGCGGGTCAGCGAGATAACCCGTCATCAGATTGAGCGGCCGCGCGCCCAGCTCGAGGCAGATCTCGCCCTCGTCGGCCGGCTCGCCGGTCACCGGGTCGACCAGCACCACGGGCACACCCGGCATCGGCCGGCCCATCGATCCGGCCTTGACAGGCTGGCCCGGGGTGTTGCCGACCAGCAGGGTGGTCTCGGTCTGGCCGAAGCCGTCCCGGATGGTCAGGCCCCAGGCATCCTGCACCTTGGCGATGACATCGGGGTTCAGCGGTTCACCGGCGCCCAGAATCTCGCGCAGCCCTTCGGGTTTGGCGCCGAGGTCGGCCTGGATCAACATCCGCCACACGGTCGGCGGCGCGCAGAAGGTGTTGACGCCGGCGCGGCGCAGCTGTGCCATGAGCGCGGCGGCGTCGAAGCGGCTGTAGTTGTAGACGAAGATCGTCGCCTCGGCGATCCACGGCGCGAACACACAACTCCAGGCGTGCTTGGCCCAGCCCGGCGAGCTGATCGCCAGATGGATGTCACCGGGCGTCACCCCGATCCAGGCCATCGTGGACAGGTGGCCGACGGGATACGAAATCTGCGAGTGCTCAACGAGTTTGGGCTTGCTGGTGGTGCCCGAGGTGAAGTAGACCAGCAGCGGGTCGTCGACGTCGGTGACGGCGCGGAACGGACCGGCCGAAACCGCTTGGTACGCATCGACGTAGCGGTGCCAGCCGGGCACCGAATCCCCGACGACGATGCCGGTGTACTGCCCGTCGACGGACGCGAACTTGTCCGCGTCCGCGGCATTGGTCACCACGAAGCCCGCGCCGCCGCGGGTGATCCGGTCGGCCAGGTCGGCCGGGCCCAGTGCCCCGGTCGTCGGCATCACCACCGCGCCGAGCTTGGCCACCGCGAGCATCGACTCCCACAGCTCGACCTGGTTGCCCAGCATGACGATGACGCGGTCGCCCTTGCCCACGCCCAGCGACTGCAGCCAGGTCGCGACCTGGTCGGACCGGTCGGCCATCTCGGCGAAGGTGTAGCGCTGCTCGTCACCGCCTTCTTCGGTGATCCAGAGCGCCGTCTGCCCGGCCCGTTCGGGGCAGCGGGCGATCACGTCGAACCAGTCGGTGGCCCAGTTGAACGTGCCGGTCAGCCGCGGCCAGCTGAACGAATCGACGGCCTGCGAGTAGTCGCCGATCGACACCACGAGCCGGTCCCGGGCCGCTCGATACTGCTCGGTGTTGGTCGTGATCACAGCCTCTGTCGCCATGAACGTAGGATCTACGTCACACCCATCCGCCCGCTACCCCCGAAAGAGGGTACTGACCGTGACGACCGGCCCGTCCCTGCTGCGCCCGCGCGATACCGACGCGGTCCGCGCTGAGCTGCGGCGTCTCGGCTCCGAGGGCGCGGTGCCGGTGATGTTCGGCGGCGAGGTGCACGACGACGCGCTGCTGATCACGGAGTTCTACGGCACCCGCGGCGGCGGTCTCCGCGGGTTGACGGTGCGCTCGATGTGCGGGCTCGGCGGGGCCAGCATGGTCTCGGGTCAGCCGCTCGCGGTGGCCGACTACCGGCACGCACCGTCCATCACCCACGACTACGACATGCCCGTGCTGTCGGAGGGCATCCGGTCGGTGCTGGCGGTACCGGTCGTGGTCGATGGCCGGGCCCGGGCGGTGCTCTACGGCGCCTACCGGTCCAGCGCACCTTTCGGCGGGCGGACCGTCGACCTGATCATGGCGTCGGCGCAGCGCCTGTCGGACGAACTGACGATCCGCGACGAAGTGGACCGCCGGCTGCGGCTGCAGCAGGCCCCGGCCGCCGACACGGCGGTCAACACCGAACACATCCGCCAGGTGCACGCCGAGCTGCGACGGCTGGCGGCCGGAAACGCGCCCGTCGCACCGAGCGATCTCGGCGGCCTCGCCGACCGGCTGGCCGAGGCCCTGGCCGGTGGGCCCGCACCGGCCGGTCCGCTCAGCCCGCGTGAACTCGACGTGCTGGCGCAGATCGCACTGGGCTGCACCAATACCGAAGCCGCCCAGCGGCTTTCCCTCAAACCCGAGACCGTCAAGAGCTATCTGCGCAGTGCCGCGACGAAACTCGGCACCCACAGCCGGCACGAGGCGGTCTCGAAGGCGCGGCAGCTGCGGCTGATTCCCTGACCGGTCAGGCCAGCGAGTCGATCCAGGCGCGGTGCAGCGCCGCGTACCGGCCGTTCTGGGCGACCAGGTCGTCGGGCGCACCGTCTTCGACGATGCGGCCGCCGTCGAGGACCAGGACCCGGTCCGCGGACTGCACGGTGGAGAGCCGGTGCGCGATCACGAGCGCGGTCCGCCCGGCCAGCACGGTCGCCAGCGCGCGCTGCACCAGCCGCTCGGTCGGGATGTCCAGCGACGACGTCGCCTCGTCGAGGATCAGCACCTTGGGGTCGGCCAGGAACGCGCGGGCGAACGCGACCAACTGGCGCTGCCCCGCCGACAGCCGCCCGCCCCGATTGGCGACGTCGGTGTCGTAACCGTCCGGCAGATTGTCGATGAACCGGTCCGCGCCAACGGCTTCCGCGGCCGCGCGGACCTCGGCGTCGGTGGCGTCGGGGCGCCCGAACCGGATGTTGTCGGCGACGGTGCCGGCGAACATGAAGTTCTCCTGCGTCACCATCACGACGTGCTGACGCAGCTCGGTCTGGGCGATGGACCGCAGGTCGATGCCGTCGAGGGTGACGGTGCCGGTCACCGGATCGTAGAAACGCGCGATGAGCTTGGCGATGGTGGTCTTGCCCGCGCCGGTGGCACCGACGAGGGCGACGGTCTGCCCGGCGGGCACCGTCAGATTCAGTTCGGGCAGCACCGGCCGCTGCGGGGTGTAGCCGAAGCTGACGCCCCGAAAAGCGATGTCGCCCTTGACCGTCGTCAGCGGCACGGGGTCGGCGGGGTCCATGATGGCCGGCTGCTGCGCGAGCACCCCGGCCAGCTTCTCGAGCGCCGACGCCGCCGACTGGAAGGTGTTGAAGAACTGCGAAATCTCCTGCATCGGTTCGAAGAACATGCGCAGGTACAGCAGGAAGGCCGTCAGCGTGCCGATCGTCATGCGGCCGTGCAGCACCAGGTAGCCGCCGTACAGCAGCACCACCGAGGTGGTGACGTTGCCGATGAGTTTGACCGCGGGCATGAACACCGCGAGCAGGGTCATGGTGCGTTCGTTGATGACGCGGTAGTCGTCGACGACGTCGTCGAAGATCTCCTGGTTGCGCGGCTCGCGCCGGTAGGCCTGCACCGCTTTGATGCCCGTCATGGTTTCGACGAACTGGACGATCACCAGCGCCGCGCGTTCCCGGACGGTGCGGTACGTCTTCGATGATTCGCGCCGGAACCAGGCGACCAGCAGCACCAGGAGCGGGAAGGCACCCAGGCACATCAGGCCCAGCCGCACGTCGAGCGTGACGAGCAGGACCGCGGTGCCGCCCAGGGTGAGTACGGCGGTGATGAGGCTGTCGAAACCCGTCGACAGCATGGTCTGGATGGCTTCGATGTCGTTGGTGGAACGGCTCACCACGCGGCCCGAGGTGTAGCGGTCGTGGAAGGCGACGTCGAGGCGCTGGAACTGCCGGAACACCCGGCGCCGCAGCTCCAGCAGCACCTTCTGCCCGATGCGGCCCGACCTGTTCAGGAAGAACAGCCGGAACGTGGCCTGCAGCACCACGACGCCACACAGGGCCGCGACGATCTGCAGCAGTTCACGGGCCGGCCCGCCCTGCAGGATCGGCGGGATGCCGTGGTCGATGCCGCGCTGCACGAGCAGCGGAACCGACAGGCGCGCACCGTTTTCGACGACGACGACCAGCGCCAGTAGTAGGACCGCGAACCGGTACGGCTTCAGCAACGATCCCAGCAGGGACCGCGCCTCACGACGCCGCGAGACGTTCTCGTCGATGGGCAGGTTCTCGACCTTGTCGACCGTCTGGCCGCGCCAGCTCTCGGTGCTCATCGCCGCCGTACCTCTTCGGACTCATCCGTCTGCTCCAGATACAGCTGCTCGAGCCGCTCGCGTTCGGCGTCCTGCTCCCAATCGCAGCTGCGCTCGCAACCGTCGTCGAGCTCGTCGTCGGCGGACAGCAGGTACCGGTATTCCGGTGCCTGCTCGAGCAATTCGGCGTGGGTACCGATGCGGGTGATGGTGCCGTCCTGCAGCAGCGCCACCCGGTCGGCCAGCAGCACGGTGGACGCACGGTGCGCCACTACGATGCCCGTCACCGACGTCAGCACCCGCCGCAGTGCGACGGTGACCTCCGCTTCGGTGTGCATGTCCAGGGCCGACAGGGTGTCGTCGAGCACCAGCAGCGAGGGCGCGGCCAGGATGGCCCGGGCCAGCGAAAGACGTTGCCGCTGACCACCGGACAGGCTCATGCCCTGCTCACCGATGCGGGTGTCGAGCCCGAACGGCAGGTCGTAGACGAATTGGGCGGCGGCGATGTCGATGGCCTCGCGAATCTCGGCGTCGGTCGCCGGGTTGTCGGCGCCGCGACCGAGGGTGAGGTTCTCGACGACCGACATCGAGAACAGCGTCGGGTCCTCGAAGGCGGTGGCCACGGCGGTCCGCAGGGCGGGCAGCGACAGTTCGCGGATGTCTCGTCCGTCGAGCAGGATCGCGCCCTCGGTGACGTCGTACAGCCGTGAGAACAGTGCGGCGAGAACCGATTTGCCGGAGCCGGTGGCGCCGACGAGCGCCAGCGTCTGCCCCGGCTCGACCGTCACCGACACGTGGCGCAGCGCCCAGTCGTCAGGTTCGGCGTCGGGGAAACGGAAGCCGACGTCACGCAGTTCCAGGTGCCCGCCGCGCGGCACGGTGGTGACCGGTCCGTCGCTGATATCCACTGGCGCGTCGAAGATCTCGGCGACCCGATTGGCGGCCGTCATGGACTCCTGCATCATCGACAGCAGGAAGCCCAGCGACGCGATGGGCCACACCAGCGACAGCATCATGGTGATGAACGCGACGAGCGTGCCCATCGTGACCTGACCGTGGCCGGCCGCGTACGCACCGAACCCGAGCACGAAGATCAGCGTCAGGTTGGGGATGACCTCGAGCAGCGTCCAGAAGCGCGCCGACACCGCCACCTTGCCGACCTCGGCGTCGTACAGGGCCGTCGCCCGCTCGTCGAACCGCTGGTAGACGTAGTCCTCGCGGCCGAACGACTTGATCACCCGCAGGCCCAGGGCCGACTCTTCGACATGCGTTGCGACATGGCCGGATTGGTCCTGCGCCTGCCGCGACAGCACGGTGAACTGCCGCTCGAACCGGAAGATCGTGACGGACACCGGCAGCACCGACGCCAGCACCACCACACCCAGCGGCCAGTACATGGTCAGCAGGATGCCGGTCACCACGATGATCTGAATCGTGTTGAGCACCAAGAACAGCAGGCCGAAGCCGAGGAATTGGCGAATGGTGCCAAGGTCGTTCATCACCCGCGACAGCAATTGCCCGGACTGCCACTGCCGGTGGAACGACATGGGCAGGATCTGCAGGCGCGCGTACAACTCCTTGCGGATGTCGGCCTCGACGCCCATGGTCGCGCGGGCCCCGAGCCAGCGCCGGATGAACCACAGCACCGCCTCGACGAGCCCCAATGTGAGCGCGGCCGAACCGAGCACCCACAGGCCCGGCTGGTCCTGGTGCCGCACCGGGCCGTCGATCACGGCCTTGGTCACCAATGGGATGGACACCGTCACGCCCAGACCGGCGAACGCCGTGAGCAGCATGGCGGCCCAGCGTCCGCGGTACGGCCGCAGATACGGCAGCAGGCGCAGCAGGTCCGCCGACGCACGTCGACGCTGCGGCACCGGAGCGATCGCCGGAGCCGAATGCAGGGGCTGGGCTACATCAGACACAACAACTTCCATGCTCGCACGTGCCACCGACATACCCGGTGCGCGGCGCCACGACCAGGTCAGATGAAACCCAGGTACCCGACCAGACCGGCCGCGGCGACCACGATCAGCGGATTCAGCTTGGTGCGCATGAAGATCACGGTGCACACCGCGGTGACGGTGTAGGCGCGCCAGTCATGGTCGGCGGCACGGCTCATGACCAGCGACGCCGCCAGGATGAGGCCGACCGTGAGCGGGGCGAAACCCTTCTCGACCGCGCGGCGCAGTTTGGAGCGTTCGGCCTTCTGCCAGATCAACGTGATGATGTAGACGAAACCGGCGGCCGGCACCACCATCGCGACCATCGAGACGACACCGCCGATGATCGCGCCGGGAATCCCGCCCTCTTTCAGGCCGGCGCCGTAGCCGACCATCGACACGATCAGGATGCTCGGGCCCGGCGCGGTCTGCGAGATGGAGAACAGGTCGGCGAACTGGTTGTCGGTCAGCCAGTGCCTGCCGTTGACGGCGTTGATGTGCATTTCCGGCAGCACGACGTTGCCGCCGCCGATGGACAGCAGCGACAGCATGCCGAACAGCCCGATGAGCTGGATGTAGGTGGAAAGCGCCGCGGTACTCATCGTGGGGTGCTCATGCTGCTGTGGCGCGATCCCGCGGCCCTGGGTCGTTGCCGCGCTCCCGCGGCCACGCCCAGATCAGACTGAGCGGGGCCAGGATCGCGAGCGTCCCCAGCAGTGGGAACCGCAGCACGCCGTTCAGCACGAAGGCGCCGGCGAACAGCAGCACCGGCACGACGCCCGTCAGGCACTTCTGGCCCGTCTTGAGCACCATCGTCAGGGTCAGGGCCACCGCGGCCGCCGACGCGCCGTGCAACACGCCCTTGACCGCGGGCACTTCCTTGAACCGGAAGTAGGCGAACGACAGCACCAGCACGATGACCAGAGGCATGGCGCACAAGCCGAATACCGCGGCGGCGGCACCGGGAAAGCCACGCATCTTGGTGCCGGCGAACACCGCCATGTTCACCTGGTTGGCGCCGGGCAGGATGCGGCACATCGTTGTGGCCGAGAGGAACTCGGCGTCCCCGAGCCAGCCCTTCTCGACGACCAGCACCTCGCGCGACCAGGCCGACAGCCCGCCGCCGAACGACGCCAGCGCGATGTGGTTGAACGTCAGGACCAACTCGAACAACGAAACCCGTTGGGCCGTCGAGTCGATCTGCTCACTCATGGACGAGCTCGGGGTCGTGCGGGAAGTCGTCTTCGCGGTGCTGCGACGAATCCAGCGGATCCGGCGGCTCGTAGTGGTGCGAGGTCTCCCAGTCGGCGTCGAACACCTGCGACAGCTGCGCGACGGCGTCCGGGTCCTTGACCATCACGCCCAGTTCGCGGCGCAGGTCGAAAGCGCTGCGGTCGATGTTCATCGAGCCCACGAGGGCCTCATGGTCATCGACGATGACCAGCTTGGCGTGCACCCGCAGGTTCTTCTGCTTGCGCACCTTCGCGCCGAACCGGCGCAGGGTCCGCAGCGAGGCGAACGTGTCGAGGATGTCCCAGTCGCTGATGCCGTGCTTGCCACCGCACAGCACATGGACATTCACGCCCCGGCCCACCGCCGCCGCGATGTGGTCGAGGATGACGGCGTCGACGTACTTCGGGTGCTGGATGCGCAGCCGGTGTTCGGCGGTGTCGATGAATTTCGCCATGTGGTAGCGGGAATTCGAATTGCTCCACAGCAGCCCGTGATACTGCGACGGCTCCCAGTCGGTGTGGGACCAGTCGGCGTCGAACACCTCGACGATCTGCGCGACGTGGTCCGGCTCGGTGGTGATGAAGCCGTAGTCCCGGGTAAGGGTGAAGTACTTCTCGCACAGGTTGAACGTCGCCACGAGCGCCGCCGTCTCGTCGACCACGATCGACTTCTCGTGCGTCACGTAGAACGTCGGATTGGACCACTGGACGTTGACACCGGCAGCCGAGAATTGTTCGAACGTCTCGTCATTGGCGCGGTCCCCGCCCGAGCGGGCCGGGTTCAGCATGACGCGCACCGCGACACCCGCCTGATGCCGCTCGATCACGGCCGCCACGAGGGACGGCTCGGTGAACGTGAATTGCTTGATGAGCAACGACTTCTGCGCCGATGCGAGGAAATCCCGCACCGGCTGCACGCCATCATCGGGTTGGACGATGACTCGCGGCGACACAGGCCCCATAAGCGCCGGATGCTAGCACCGAATAGTGGCTGCCAGACGTGCCTCCGTCAATAACAGTGGGCCATCGGGCAAGATGAGGCACATGGATAGCGGAAGCGCCTCCCCCCGCCTGCTCGTAGTCGACGACGACCCGGACGTGCTGGCCTCATTGGAGCGTGGCCTGCGGCTGTCCGGCTTCGAGGTGTCGACCGCCGTCGACGGCGCCGAAGCCCTGCGCAGTGCCACCGAATTCCGGCCGGACGCCATCATTCTGGACATCAACATGCCGGTGCTCGACGGCGTCAGCGTCGTCACCGCGCTGCGCGCCATGGACAACGACGTGCCGGTGTGTGTGCTCTCGGCCCGCAGCTCGGTCGACGACCGGGTGGCGGGGCTGGAAGCCGGCGCCGACGACTACCTGGTCAAGCCGTTCGTGCTGGCCGAGCTCGTGGCGCGCGTCAAGGCGCTGCTGCGCCGCCGCGGTGCGACGGCGACGTTCTCGTCGGAGACCATCTCGGTCGGGCCGCTCGAGGTCGACATCCCGGGCCGGCGGGCCCGCGTCAACGGCGCCGATGTCGACCTGACCAAGCGCGAGTTCGACCTGCTGGCCGTGCTGGCCGAGCACAAGACCGCCGTGCTGTCCCGCGCCCAGCTGCTGGAGCTGGTGTGGGGCTATGACTTCGCCGCCGACACCAACGTCGTCGACGTGTTCATCGGCTACCTGCGCCGCAAGCTGGAGGCCAACGGTGCGCCGCGACTGTTGCACACGGTCCGCGGCGTGGGGTTCGTGCTCAGGCAGCAGTGATGAGCGCCTGCGCGAAGAACAGAGTGCACTGATGAGCGCCTGCGCGAAGAACCGAGTGCGCTGATGAGCGCCTGCGCGAAGAACCGGCAGCGGTAGGCCGTGAACATCCTGGCGCGCGTCTTCCGTCGCACTCCGTCGCTGCAGTCGCGCGTCGCGTTCGCCACCGGTATCGCCGCGGCCATCGTGGTCGGGATCGTCGGCACCATCGTGTGGATCGGCATCACCAACGACCGCAAGGAACGCCTGGACCGGCGCCTCGACGAGGCCGCGGGGTTCGCGATCCCGTTCCTGCCGCGCGGGCTCGACGAGATTCCGCGGCCACCGCACGACGAGAACGTCGTCATCACCGCACGCCGGAACGGCCAGGTCAGTTCGAACTCGAATGTCGTGCTGCCCGAGCTGCCCGTCGGCTACGCCGATACCCAGGTCAACGGGGTCCGGTACCGGGTGCGGACGGTGCAGATCCACATGCCGGACCCGATGCTGGTGGCGGTCGGCGCCACGTACGACGCGACGATCGTCGACACCAACAATCTGCACCGCCGGGTGATCGCGTTGTGCGCGTTCGCCATTGGCGCGGCCGCCGTCGCGGGCTGGGCGCTGGCCGCGTTCGCGGTGCGTCCCCTCAAACGGCTGGCGCAGCAGACGCGCGACATCGATCCGGAGGGCCAGGACGGGCAGGCCCCGCACATCGACGTCCGCGGCGCCACCGAGGCCGTCGAAATCGCTGACGCCGTCAAGGGTCTGGTGGACCGCGTGTGGGAGGAGAAGGGCCGGACGAAGGCCGCGCTGGCGTCGGCGCGGGACTTCGCGGCGGTGTCGGCGCACGAGCTGCGCACCCCGCTCACCGCGATGCGTACCAACGTCGAAATCCTGAGCACGCTCGACCTGCCCGACGAGCAGCGCAAGGAAGTACTGAGCGACATCGTGCGCACGCAGTCGCGCATCGAGACCACACTGTGGGCGCTGGAGCGGCTGGCACAGGGCGAGCTGTCCACCGTCGATGACCATGTGCCCGTGGACATCACCGAACTCCTGGACCGCGCCGCGCACGACGCCATGCGCGTGTACCCGGACCTGGAGGTGTCGCTGGTACCGGCGCCGACGATCATCATTGTGGGACTGCCTGCCGGACTGCGGCTTTCGGTCGACAACGCGATCGCCAACGCCGTCAAGCACGGCGGTGCGTCGAAAGTTCAGCTGTCGGCGGTCAGTTCGCGCGCCGGGGTCGAGATCGCCGTCGACGACGACGGCTGCGGCGTGCCCGAAGAGGAACGCCTGAAGGTCTTCGGACGGTTCAACCGGGGTTCCACGGCGTCGCACTCGGGCTCCGGGCTGGGCCTGGCGCTCGTGGCCCAGCAGGCTGAATTGCACGGCGGCACGGCGACATTGGAGACCAGTCCACTCGGCGGGACGCGGCTGCTGCTACGGCTGCCCGGGCATCACTAGCCCGCCGCGAATGTGCAGCCGGCTCGCAATCTCCGACAATTGCCGATCTGTGTGCACGCTCGCGGCGCGGTGAACGCGGGCCTGCTCAGCCGACGGTGATCTCGACCCGCCGGTTCTTCGCGCGGCCTTCTTCGGTGCCGTTGTCAGCGATCGGGTTGGCGGAGCCGGCGCCGCGGGCCGTCATCTTCGCCGCCAGCACACCGTTCGAAACCAGCGCGGCGGCAACGGCTTTGGCCCGGGTGTCACTCAGCTTGAGGTTGACGGCGTCGCTGCCCTGGTTGTCGGTGTAGCCGATCACGGTGACCGCACCGTTCGGGCAGCCGGCCCGGATCTTGTCGGCGACCTGCACCAGCAGCCGGCGGGACTCCCCCGTCATCTGCGATCCGCCGGTGACGAAACTGATCGGGGTGCGCAGCAGTTCGGTGACGTCGGCCTGCACCTTCGCGCACGGGCCACCGGCCGGGGCCGGGGCGGGGGCGGACGTGGGCGCGGGAGCCGACGAGGGCGCCTGCGCAGGCGGCGCCACTGGACCACCCGGCGCCGGGATCTGAATGTTGTTGGCCAGCTTCGCGCCGGGGAACGACAGCGCTGCGGCGCTCTGCACCTCGCCGGCGACGTCGAGGTTGGGCGCCGTCCCCATCAGCGTGATGGTGGCGCCGTCGATGGACAGCCCGAAATCGGCGATGGCATCGGCCGCGGAGAGCACGTTGCCGATGGCCGCCATGTCCGGGGTCCCGGCGCCGTCGACGACGGTCGTCTTGTCGTTGAAGGTGGCGTTCAGCCACTGCGCTTTCACCGCGGCGGCCAGTTCGGACTTCGACCGGGTGTTGGCGAGGCTGCCCGTCAGCGTGACGGTGTTGCCGTCGCGGGTCAGCGCGAACGGCGCGGAGGTCAATTCGGGCTGCTGTGCCGGTGTCGGTACCGCCGAGGCCGCGATGGAACTCGGGGCCCGGTGCTCGTCGGAGGTGCCGAACACCACCCAGCCGACGGCGGCGACGACGGCCACCACCACAGCCAGCGCCGCCACCCTGCCGCGCGTGCCGAGGCGACGGACGCTGCCGGACGGCTCGATGACGTCAGCTGTTTCCGGCATTGCAAAACCCTCCCTGAAACACGTTCGAGCCTAGAGCCCGACAGCTGTGGGGACGGCACGTTGCCGCCATGACACGCCACAACCGCCGGGCTCTAAGCCCGACAGCAAGTCGATCAGGTCAGCGGACGCCGACGAGGTCGATGACGAAGATCAGCGTCTTGCCGGACAGGCGGTGCCCACCACCGGCGGGGCCGTAGGCCTGTGCGGGCGGGATGGTCAGCTTGCGCCGGCCGCCCACGCGCATCCCGGGGATGCCGTCCTGCCAGCCCTGGATCAGGCCGCGCAGGGGGAATTCGATGGTCTCGCCGCGGTTCCAGGAGCTGTCGAACTCCTCACCGGTGTCGTACTCGACGCCCACGTAGTGGACCGTGACGTTGCCGCCGGGCACCGCCTCGGCACCGTCGCCGACGATGACGTCCTCGATCACCAACGTCTCAGGTGCCGGGCCGTCCGGGAATTCGATCTCAGGTTTGGTGTTTGCCACGGGACCACCGTAGTCGGGCACCTGCCGCGGGTGGACAGGAACCGCACCCCTAGTGGCGGCGCAGCCGGCTCAGCAGGTCACGGAGCGTAGCGAGCTCGTCGGCGTCCAACGTGGCAAAGACGGGCGGCGCCGGGTCATCGATCTGGCCGATGCCGCGCAGCACCGCGCCACCGGCGTCCGTCAGCGACACCAGTTTGCAGCGCCGGTTCTCCGGATCCGGTTGGCGCACAACCAGTCCGCGCTCTTCGAGATCATTGATCGCGACGGTGGTGGCCGGCGCGTCCATGCCGGTCGCGGCGGCGATCTCTTTGGCCGTCATGGCCTTGGCATCCAGCCGGCGCAGAATCCGGGCCCGGCTGAAGGGCAGTCCGGTCTGCTCGACCACCGCGCGTTTCCAGCTGTCGCGGTTCTCGACCACGACGGCGGCCATGGTCTGCCAGACCTCGTCGGCCAGCGGATCAGTGGACACCGGCCGGCTCCGGCTCACGCGATCCCTCGATCAGTGGCGCCAGCCGCTCCGCGGAGCGCAGGGCACGCGGCGAGGTCGAGAAGAAGCCGAGGACGGCGACCGCGACGCCGATCGCGACGCACATCCACCACAACGGCCGGGCCTGCGTGGCGAAGTCGACGCCGCTGCCGGCCAGGGCCGAGCCGGCGATCGAACCGCACAG
The DNA here is from genome assembly GCF_045310915.1 of Mycobacterium sp. SMC-17. Taxonomy (NCBI): domain Bacteria; kingdom Bacillati; phylum Actinomycetota; class Actinomycetes; order Mycobacteriales; family Mycobacteriaceae; genus Mycobacterium; species Mycobacterium sp. SMC-17. The sequence continues at coordinate 45,126 of NZ_JBJIAK010000019.1, forward strand.
TGCCACACCGATACTCACGCCCACCTGGCGGCTGGTGGACGTCACCGCAGCCGCGGCGCCGGCGCGCTCCACCGGCATGCCGCTCACCGCGGCGTTGGTCACTGGCGCGTTCATCATCGCGAACCCTATGCCGTACACCGCGAAAATGACGACCACTCGCCACATGGGCGTCGTCGCCGTCAGCGTCGTCAGCATGAGGGCGGCCGAGGCCATCAGGACACCGGCGACCATCAGTGACGGCCGGGCACCGTAGCGGCCGACGATCCGTCCCGACAACGGCGAAAAAACCAGGGCACCAATGGCGATGGGCAGATAGATGATGCCGGTGTGCATGGCCGAGTAGTGCCGTTCGTTCTGCAGGTAGAACGACATCATGAACAGGAACGCGCCCCAGCCGGTCAGCGCCATCACGGCCGTGACGGTGGCGCCGGCGAACGGGATGCTGCGGAAGAAGCGCAGATCGATGAACGGGTCGTGGCGCCGGCGCTCGTAGCGCAGGAAGCCGACGAGGGCGACCGCGGCCAGCACCGCGATGGCCACGGTGCGGGGGTGGCCCCAGCCCATCCCCGGCCCCTCGATGAGGGTGAAGACCAGGCTGAACAGGAACACCACCGCGAGCCCCTGGCCGATCGGGTCGACATCGCGCATGGTGCCCGACTTGCTCTCGGGGACGAAGATCGCGGTCAGCACGATGGCGGCCAGACAGATCGGCAGGTTGATCCAGAACACCGACCGCCAGCCGACGGCGTGGATCAGCAGGCCACCGACGGTCGGGCCCAGCGCCATCGAGATGCCGACGACCGCGCCCCAGAAACCGAGTGCCCGGGCCCGTTCCACCCTGTCGGTGAAGACCTGCGAAATGATCGAGAGGGCAACAGGATTGAGCATCGAGCCGCCGATGCCCTGTACCAGGCGGGCGGCGATCAACGCGTCCGCGGTCGGCGCGAGGCTGCACAGCAGTGAACCGCACGCGAAGATCGTCAGGCCGATCTGGAACACCCGCCGCCGGCCGAACCGGTCACCGGCGGCGCCGGAGAGCATCAGCAGCGACGCCAGCACCAGCGTGTAGACGTCGACGACCCACTGCATCTGGGCGGCGCTCGCGCCGAGGTCGCGGCGGATCGACGGGATGGCGACGTTCACGATGGTGGAGTCCATCGACACGATCAGCAGACTCAGGCAGCAGGAGATCAGGATGATCGTCTTGCGCCGTGAGGTGAGCGCGTCGATAGTTGTATTCACACAACCATTGTGAAACTACAACCGTTGCCGAGGCAATGGAGTTTCGGCGTGACATTGGCGACATGGGCAGGACGCGCACGCTCGGCGCCCGCGAGCGGCCTCGAACTGCGCGCAAAAGGCGGCGTGTTGCCGTACAAACACGGCCGCTCGCGGGAAAAGAGAACGCGGCAAGCTCGCGGGAAAAGAGCGGGAAAAAGAGAAAGCCCCTCGCGCACTGTGCGCGAGGGGCCGTCTCGGTGAAACTCAGTGGTTGGGGTAGTCCCGCTCGGTGTAGCCGGTGTAAATCTGGCGCGGGCGGCCGATCTTGGTGCCCGGGTCGGCGCTCATCTCGCGCCAGTGCGCGATCCAGCCCGGCAGGCGGCCGAGCGCGAACAGCACGGTGAACATGCGGGTCGGGAAGCCCATGGCCCGGTAGATCACGCCGGTGTAGTAGTCGACGTTCGGGTAGAGCTTGCGCTCGACGAAGAAGTCGTCGGTGAGGGCGATCTCCTCCAGCGACTTGGCGATGTCCAGCAGCTCGTCGTCGCCGCCCAGCTTGCCGAGGATCTTGTCGGCCTGCTCCTTGACGATGCGCGCCCGCGGGTCGTAGTTCTTGTAGACCCGGTGGCCGAAGCCCATGAGCTTGACGCCGTCTTCGCGGTTCTTGACCTTCTTGACGAAGTCGCGGACGTCGCCGTGCTCGCTGCGGATCTTCTCCAGCATCTCCAGCACCGCCTGGTTGGCGCCGCCGTGCAGCGGGCCCCACAGCGCGTTGATGCCGCCGGAGATCGAGGTGAACAGGTTGGCCTGCGACGAGCCGACCAGGCGCACCGTCGACGTCGAGCAGTTCTGCTCGTGGTCGGCGTGCAGGATGAACAGCATGTCCAGGGCGCGGACCAGCTCCGGGTCCACCTGGTACGGCTCGGCCGGCAGGCCGAACGTCATGCGCAGGAAGTTCTCGACCAGGTTCAGCGAGTTGTCCGGGTACAGGAACGGCTGACCGACCGACTTCTTGTAGGCGTAGGCCGCGATGGTCGGCAGCTTGGCCAGCAGGCGGATGGTCGACAGCTCGACCTGCTCGGGATCCTTCGGATCGAGCGAGTCCTGGTAGTAGGCGCTCAGCGCGTTGGCCGCCGACGACAGCACCGGCATCGGGTGCGCGTTGCGCGGGAAGCCGTCGAAGAACCGCTTGAGGTCCTCGTGCAGCAGGGTGTGCCGCTGGATCTTGGTGGTGAACGCCTCGAGTTCGGCGGCCGTCGGCAGCTCCCCGTAGATCAGCAGGTAGCTGACCTCGATGAAGTTCGACTTCTCGGCGAGCTGCTCGATCGGGTACCCGCGGTAGCGCAGGATGCCGGCGTCACCGTCGATGTAGGTGATGGCGCTCTTGGTGGCCGAGGTATTGACGAAACCACCGTCGTACGTGGTGTAGCCGGTCTTGGACAGCAGCGAGCCGAGCTCGATGCCGTCCGATCCCTCGGTGGCGCGCACGATCTTGAGATCGACCTCGCCCCCGGGATACCGGAGGTTGGCTACGTCGTCAGAGCTGGAGGTGTCGGCCACTTGAACCCCTTTTGCGGTGTCGACTTGCAGTGTCGGCAGGTGAAACGTCCGGGACTAGACGGTAGTCGTTAAGAGAACTATGTGCTTGCTCGGGTCGCCATAACCCCGCTGTCAAGCATCAGTTGCGAGCCACCGAATAGCGCACGAACGCCGGCACCACCACGACCGAGATGATGACGCCGACCACCACCAGGACGCCGCCACCGGTCGCGGCCACCATGGTCCCCACCACCGCGGCGGCCGCGCCGTGCACCGCGTCAGCAATCCGCGGACCGCCCGCGACCACCACGGTGAAGACGCCCTGCAAACGGCCCCGCAGCTCGTCGGAGGCGGCTTCCTGCAGGATCGTGCTCCGGAACACCGCCGAGACCATGTCCGCGGCACCGCCGACGGCCAGCAGCACCAGGGCGATCCAGAGGAAGCCGTCCGGCCGGCCGGTCGCGTGGCCGACCGCCAGCCCGAAACCGGCCATCGCCGCGCCCCACACGACGATCGAGACGACCACCGCCAGGCCCTGCCTACGGACCCGGGGCAGCCACCCCGAGAAGACTCCGCCGGCAACCGCGCCGACCGCCATGGCCGCCGACAACAGCGCCATCGCGGTTCCGCCGGCGACCGGCCCGCCGAAGTTCTCGTGGGCCATCTGCGGGAACAGCGCCCGCGGCATGCCGAGGATCATCGCGATGAGATCGACCACGAAAGACATCAGGACGACGCGGTTGCCCGACAGGTAGCGGAAACCGTCGAGCACGGCGGCGAAGCCCCAGCGTGAAGTGTCGTCGTCGGGCGAGTGCTCCGGTGGCATCGGCGTGAGCCGGAACGTGGCCCAGATCGGCGCGATCGTGGTGAGGGCGTCGATGAAGTACAGCGTCGACAGGTCCACCCAGCGCAGCAGCACGCCGGCCAGCAGCGGGCCGATGATCGCGCCCGCCTGGAAAACCGTCATGTTGAGCGAGTTGGCGGCCGGCAGCTGCTCGGCCGGCAGCATCCGCGGGATGGCGGCCGAGCGGGTCGGTGAGTTGATGGCATAGAACGCCTGCTGCACCGACAGCAGGCACAGCACCAGCCAGACGTTGTTCAGCCCGGCGGCGGCCTGCACCCACAACAGCACCGACGCGACCGCCAGCCCGCAGGACGCGATGATCAGCAGCCGCCGGCGGTCCATCGCGTCGGCCCAGGCGCCGCCCCACAGGCCGAACACGATCAGCGGCACCACGCTGAACACGCCCGCCAGGCCGACGTACGCCGAGTTCTGCGTCAGCGCGTACAGCTGGACGGGCACCGCGAAGATCGTCAGGTTGGCGCCGATCACCGTGACGACGCTGGACCCCCACAGGCGGCGGTAGTCGGGGTTGCGCAGTGGTGTGGTGTCGGCGATCAGACCTTTCAGGGCTGGAGCCGTTCGATCCGGTCGCCGGTGATGCGAATTCTGTTGTGCACGCGGTTCTCTCGACCCTGCCAGAACTCGATCACTTCCGGGGCGATGAGGTAGCCGCCCCAGTTCGGCGGCACCGGCACCTCCGGCACGTCGGCGAATCGCTCGGTCACGTCACGCAACTGTTCCAGCAGCGCCGCCCGCGAGGCAATCGATTTTGACTGGTGCGACGCCCACGCGCCCAGCTGCGAACCACGCGGCCGCTTCGACCAGTACTCGGCGGTGTGCGCCGCGTCGACCTTCGTCACCGGACCACGGATGTGGATCTGACGGCCCAGCAGGTACCAGGGGAACGTCGCCGACGCGTAGGGCACCGCCGCCAGCTGCTCGCCCTTGTCGGAGTCGTAGTTGGTGTAGAAGGAGATGCCCGTCTCTTCGATCGATTTGCACAGCACCGACCTGGTGACGGGGTGGCCCTGCGCATCGACGGTGCCCAGCACCATCGCGTTGGGTTCGGAGACCCCGGCCTGCACCGCGTCGGACATCCAGTCGCGGAACAACGCCAGCCAGCCCCGGTCCAGCCAGTCGACGTCGAGGTCGACGCTGCCGTCCTTCTCTGTCGAGCCGTATTCGACCCGCATCCGGGCCAGATGATCTGCCGACTGCTCCACGTGATCGGATGCCATGATCGGCGACGGTACGCCCATGCGGTGACACAATGCAGACATGGCGCCCGACGCACCCCCGGACCATTCAGTATTCGTCTCGGCGGCAACAGCTTTCGCGGACCTGGTGGCACAGATCCCGGCCACGGCGTGGGACGGTCCGGGACTCGGTGACTGGGACCTGCGGGCGCTGGTCGGGCACACCTCACGGTCACTGATCACCGTCAGCACCTACCTGCGCACACCCGCCGACCGGGAGGATGTGACCGGACCGGCGCACTACTACGCGCTGATGCGCGCCTACGCCGCCGGCAGCCCCGACATCGTCGAACGCGGGCGGGAGGCCGGGCGCAATCTTGGGACGGATCCCGCGGCCACAGTCGCCGACCTGCTGGCCCAGGTGCGGACCGACCTGGACACGGCGGGCGACCCCCTGATCGCCGTGATCGGCGGCCTGGGCATCCGGCTCAGCAACTACCTGCCGACCCGGGTGTTCGAGCTGACGGTGCACAGCCTCGACATCACGCGGGCCACCGGCATCGATTTCACGCTGCCCGACGAGGCACTGCGCGACGCCACCGTGCTGGCGGCGCAGATCGCGGCGCTGACCGGTCAGGCCGCCGCAGTGCTGCCCGCGCTCACCGGACGCGGCGCTCTACCTGCCGGTTTCTCCGTCGTCTGACCGTTTGTTACCGGCCGGTAGCCATCGGTCCACGGGCTAGTGGAACAATTTCGGCATGACAGAGGCAACGTCAGTGTCGACGCCGCAGATCCCCGAGAACTTCGTCGCCGGCCTGGAAGGCGTCGTCGCCTTCACGACCGAGATCGCCGAACCGGACAAGGACGGCGGCGCCCTGCGCTACCGCGGCGTCGACATCGAGGATCTGGTGAGCCACCGCGTCACCTTCGGTGACGTCTGGGCGCTGCTGGTCGACGGTGAGTTCGGCCGGGGCCTGCCGGCCGCCGAGCCCTTCCCGCTGCACGTGCACTCGGGCGACGTCCGCGTCGACGTCCAGGCCGCGCTGCCCACCCTCGCCCCGCTGTGGGGCTTCCAGCCGCTGCTCGACATCGACGATGACACCGCCCGCGAGCAGCTGGCGCTGACGTCGGTGACGGCGCTGTCGTTCGTCGCGCAGTCGGCCCGCGGCATCTACCAGCCCGCGGTGCCGCAGCGCATCGTCGACGAATGCCCCACGGTGACAGCACGTTTCATGACCCGCTGGCAGGGCGAGCCGGATCCGCGGCACATCGAGGCCATCGACGCCTACTGGGTCAGTGCCGCCGAGCACGGCATGAATGCGTCCACGTTCACCGCGCGCGTCATCGCGTCCACCGGGGCCGACGTGCCCGCGTCACTGTCGGGCGCGATCGGCGCCATGAGCGGCCCGCTGCACGGCGGCGCCCCCGCCCGCGTGCTGCCGATGATCGAGGAGACCGAGCGCACCGGCGACGCCCGGGCCGTGGTCAAGGGCATCCTGGACCGCAAGGAAAAGCTGATGGGCTTCGGGCACCGGGTGTACCGCGCCGAGGACCCGCGGGCCCGCGTGCTGCGCGCCACGGCCAAGCGCCTGGACGCACCGCGCTTCGAGGCCGCCGCCGCGCTGGAGCAGGCCGCCCTCGCCGAGCTGCGTGAGCGCCGTCCCGACCGGGCCATCGAGACCAACGTCGAGTTCTGGGCCGCGGTGATCCTGGACTTCGCCCAGGTGCCCAGCGCGATGATGCCCGCCATGTTCACCTGCGGCCGCACCGCGGGCTGGTGCGCCCACATCCTGGAGCAGAAGCGGCTGGGCAAGCTGGTCCGTCCCGCGGCCATCTATGTCGGCCCGCAGCCGCGCCCCGCGGACTCGGTGGCCGGCTGGGACAGCATCGCGCACAGCTGACACTTCAGACCCGTTTTCTTGTCACCGATGAGAAGTAGCGTTGGAGATGGTCATAACGAATGACCCCAATCCACGCAGTACCGCTCTGAGGAGAACACGATGACCGAGTCCCAGACCTTCCTCGCCCCGCACCTCGTCGTCGGCGACGGCGCCGCTGCAATCGACTTCTACGTCAAGGCTTTTGGCGCCACCGAGCTCGGCCGGGTGCCCGGGCCCGACGGCAAGCTCATGCACGCCGCACTGACCATCAACGGGTCGAACGTCTACCTCAACGACGACTTCCCGGAAATGTGTGGCGGCAAGTCGCAGACCCCGACGGCCTTCGGCGGCACGCCCGTCACCATCCACCTGCAGGTGCCCGACGTCGACGCGGCCTACCAGCGCGCCATCGACGCCGGCGCACGCGAACTGATGGCCCCGCAGGACATGTTCTGGGGTGACCGCTACAGCCAGGTGGAGGACCCGTTCGGCCACCACTGGTCGCTGGCGCAGACCGTGCGCGTCGTCAGCCCGGAGGAGATCGCCGAGGCGATGGCGGCCCAGCAGGGCTAGCGACCAGTGATTTGTGCACGATTTTCCGCGGTGACCGCGGAAAATCGTGCACAAACCACTCAGGAGAACGCGCTGAGGAGCCGCTGACGCAGCGTCGGCTTGGGCGCGTTGGCGGCTGCGGCCAGCATGTCGGACACGTCGATGAACTTGTCCCTCGGCCGGTCGGCACCGCCGCGCGCGATCTCGGCCGCGTCGATGGCCCGCCACCCCGCCATGTCGACCACGTCGGGCCGGCGGTCGCGGATGAGCTGTTGCAGCGCAACGGTTTTCGCGGTCGGCTCACTGAGGCGGCTGGCGTTGTAGTCGGCGACCAACCGGTCGACGGTGTGCGCGGCGCACGACTTGTTGGTGCCGATGAAGCCCGTCGGCCCACGCTTGATCCAGCCCGCGACATAGCTGCCGCGGACCGGCTTGCCGGTGGCCGGATCGATGACGCGGCCCTCGTCGTTGGGGACCACGCCAGCGGCATCGTCGAACGGCAGACCACGAATTGCCTTGCCGTGGTAGCCGATTGACGTCAGCACCAGGCCGGCGTCGAGCTGCCGGACCTCGTCGGTGCCGGTCACGGTGAACTCGATGCCGGTGACCTTGTCCGAGCCGAGCACGCGGGCCGGGGTCAGTTCGTAGGCCAGCCGGATGCGCGGGCGGGTCGCCGGCGCGGAGCTGTCGGGCAGCTTGGTGAGGATCTCGAGCTTGTGGCGCGTCAGTGCGTCCGTCTCGGCTTCGAGATCGCGGCGGACCAGCTCGTGGTCGGCGGCGTCGAGCACCACGTCGCACGTCGACGTCAGGCCGATCAGCTCCGGCAGCGTGAACGCCGAATGGATCGGGCCACGACGGGCCACGATGACGACCTCACGCACCTTCGAGTCACGCAGTGCGGCCAGGGCATGGTCCGAAATGTCGTTGCGCGCCAACGCATCCGGATCGGTGGTCAGGATGCGGGCCACGTCGAACGCGACGTTGCCGTTACCGATGATCACCGCCCGCTCGTGGCTCAGGTCGACAGGCAGATGCGAGAACTCGGGGTGCCCGTTGTACCAGGCCACCACCTCGGTCGCGGTTCCGGTTCCGGGCAGCTCCATGCCCTCGATGTCGAGGCGCTTGTCGTTGGGCGCACCGACCGCGTACAGCACGGCGTGGTGGTGCTCCAGCAGCTCGGCGTGCGTGACGTCCCGACCCACCTCGACGTTGAGGTAGAAGTCGAGCCCGCGGCGCTTCGTGATCTGGTCGAACAACCGCGTCACGCCCTTGGTGCTCTGGTGGTCGGGGGCGACCCCGGCACGCACCAGCCCGTAGGGCGTCGGCAGCTTCTCGAAGATGTTGACCCGGACCCCGCGCTGGGTCAGCAACTCGTCAGCGGCATACATGGCGGCCGGGCCGGAGCCCACGATCGCGACGCGCAGCGGACCGTGCGGCCGCTGATCGACCGCCGGGGCGTCGGGCACCGGCGCCAGCTTGGACGTCGGCGGCAGCTTGCCCTCGTACTTCGGGTAGAAGGACGCGTTGAGCTCGATGAACGGCAGCTGCGCTTCGGTCAGCTTGGTGTCCGGCTTGATCGCGCCGACCGGGCAGGCCGTGATGCAGGCACCACAGTCCACGCAGGCGGCGGGATCGATGAACAGCATTTCGGCGGTAGCGAAACCCGGCTCGTCCGGGGACGGGTGAATACAGTTCACCGGGCATGCGAAGACGCATGAACCATCGCTACAGCACGACTGAGTGATGACGTGCGGCATGAGTTACCTAAATGCTCAGGCGGCGACCACGACGTGCTGACGCTGCGGCTCGCTGCGGTACCGGCTCGGCGGGCCGTCGATCTTGCAGATCTTCCACATCAGCTTGGCCAGCGGGTTCATCAGACCGGTGTCGTACGCCAGCATGCGGACGTCGGAGAACATGTTGCGCAGGAACATGCGCGACTCGGGAGCATCGAAGAACAGTTCGTCGCGCACCGAGCGCGGGATGTCGAAGGTCTTCCAGAAGACCCGCGGCGGCACGATGATCGCCGAGCACAGGATGCGCATGGTCAGCGGCACGAACAGCGACAGCCAGAACTTCTTCCAGCGGCTCAGCTCCGGAACGCGCTTGTGCAGGTACTCGTGGGCGAACGAGATGTGCCGGGCTTCCTCGGCCACGTGGATGGCCATGACCCGCTCCATGATCGGGTGCAGCTCAGAGCCCTCACGCAGGATGTTCTTCTGGGTGTGGTCGATGGGCTCCTCGCCGGCGAGCACGCCGAAGAAGAACGGGATGGGCGCCGGGCCGGCGGCCAGCGGGATCAGCGGCTGAATCCACTTGAGCAGCTTGGGCATGCCCGGGACGTCAACCCCCATGTGGTTGACCATCTCCTGGAACATCAGGGTGTGGTTGCCCTCTTCGATGGCCTCGTGGGTGCAGTAGCGGAACTCCGGCGACCCGTTCGGAACCCAGAACGCGTACTCCATCAGGCCGCGGATCAGGATGTTCTCGAAGTGCAGGCCGACCTTGGCGACGTTGGCCTGACGCCACATGCCGATCTCGATCTTGCGTTCCTGCGACTGCGCCTGGTACCACGGGTGGCCACCGAGCGGATCGGTGTCGGGGAGGATCCAGCGCTCGTCGTTGGGCACGACCGCGAACTCGGGAGAGTCCCAGGCGATGTCCTGATACGGGTTGAAGTTGCGCCGCACCGACCCCTCGGACAGCGTGGCAAGCTTCTCCACGTAGACAGTGTCATCCAGCACGTCCATGTTCCGGCGCCAACGACGGATCATCCGGGTACGAGCCATTTTCGAGCCTCCCAAGGCTTTTCTGCCAGCTTTACATTCGGCTGCCTTGTGTCGAACGGTACCGGAGGTACCACCTAAAAACTAGTGCCCGCCGTCACACATCTGGACACCTATTGTGACCGTCATCACACCTGCATGCGGATCTGCCGGGCGAGCAGCCGGATCCCCACGTCACCGGCCGTCGACCTGCAACTACGCTGAGGGTCATGGCTGAGCTCACCATCCCCGCCGACATCAAGCCCGCCGACGGACGCTTCGGCTGCGGCCCGTCCAAGGTTCGCCCCGAGCAGCTGACCGCGCTGGCGGCCGCCGGCGACCTGTTCGGCACCTCGCACCGCCAGGCCCCGGTCAAGAACCTGGTCGGGCGCGTGCGCGACGGCATCAAGCAACTGTTCTCCACCCCCGACGGCTACGAGGTCATCCTCGGCAACGGCGGCTCGACCGCGTTCTGGGACGCCGCCGCGTTCGGCCTGATCGACAAGCGCTCGCTGCACCTCACCTACGGCGAGTTCAGCAGCAAGTTCGCGTCGTGCGTCGCCAAGAACCCGTTTGTCGGCGACCCGATCATCATCAAGGCCGACGCCGGCAGCGCGCCAGCCGTGCAGTCGGACCCCGATGTCGACGTCGTGGCGTGGGCCCACAACGAGACCTCGACGGGTGTCGCGGTGCCGATCCAGCGTCCCGCCGGTGACGCTCTCGTCGCGATCGACGCCACCTCGGCCGCCGGCGGCCTGCCGGTCAACATCGCCGACACCGACGCCTACTACTTCGCGCCGCAGAAGAACTTCGCCTCCGACGGCGGCCTCTGGATCGCCGTGATGAGCCCCGCCGCGCTGGCCCGCGTCGAGCAGATCGCCGCCACCGACCGCTGGGTGCCCGACTTCCTGTCGCTGCCCATCGCGGTCGAGAACAGCCTCAAGAACCAGACCTACAACACCCCGGCGATCGCGACGCTGATCCTGCTCGCCGAGCAACTGGATTGGCTCAACGGCAACGGCGGTCTGGACTGGGCCGTGAAGCGCACCGCCGACTCGTCGCAGCGCCTGTACTCGTGGGCCGAGTCGCGTCCGTTCACCACGCCGTTCGTCGCCGACCCGGCGCTGCGGTCGCAGGTCGTCGGCACCATCGACTTCAACGACGACGTCGACGCCGCCGCGGTCGCAAAGGTGTTGCGCGCCAACGGGATCGTCGACACCGAGCCGTACCGCAAGCTGGGCCGCAACCAGCTGCGCGTGGCCATGTTCCCGGCCGTCGACCCCGACGACATCAGCGCCCTGACGGCGTGCGTCGACTGGGTTGTGGAACGCCTCTGAGCACCACCTGACACGTAACCGAGGCGCGTAGTCCATGAAGGGCTGCGCGCCTCGGTGTGTCAGCACGGTTACGAGTCGATAACGCGCTAGGGTGAGCCGTTAAGCCGCGTCCTAGGAGGTCACCAATGAGGGAACTCAAGGTCGTCGGACTCGACGCCGACGGCAAGCGCATCATCTGCGAAGCCCCCAACGGTTCGGCCACCGCAGACAAGTTTGTCTTGCGCGTCGACAATCGACTGAAGGCCGCCGTCCGCGGCGACCGGGCCGCCATCAATCAGACGGAGATCGAAGTCGAGGTCGAGGTGCCCAACTCCCTGCGCCCCCGTGACATCCAGTCCCGCATCCGGGCCGGCGCCTCCGTCGAGCAGCTCGCCGCAGCCGCGGGCGTGAGCCCGGAGCGCATCATGCGCTTCGCCCACCCGGTGCTGCTGGAGCGCTCCCGCGCCGCCGAACTCGCCAGCGCGTCGCACCCGATCCTGCCCGACGGCCCGTCGGTGCTGACCCTGCTCGAGACGGTGACCGGAGCCCTGATCTCCCGCGGCCTCGACCCCGAAGCCACCAAGTGGGACGCCTGGCGCAACGAGGACAGCCGCTGGACCGTGCAGTTCGGCTGGAAGGCCGGGCGTTCCGACAACGTCGCACACTTCCGGTTCAGCCCCGGCGCCCACGGCGGCACCACGACGGCGTTCGACGACGCCGCGACCGAGCTGATCGACCCGAACTACACCCGCCCGGCCCTGCGGTCGGTCGCACCGCTCGCACAGCTACATTTCGAGGAATCGGTCGCCGAGATCCCGATGCCCGCACATCAGCCGGAACCCGCGCCTGCGCCGGAGCCCGCGCCCGCCCCCGTCGTCGTCATGACGCCGCCCCCGGCCGCTCCCCCGGTGCCCGCCGCGCCGGTGGCCCCGCCGGCACCCGAGCCCATCCCGGCGCCGGAGCCGGCGGCCGTCGTCGAGACCCCCGAGCCGGCCGCTCCCGCCGCGCGTCCGCGCAAGAAGAAGCCCGAAATTCCGGCGTGGGAAGACGTCCTGCTCGGCGTGCGGGCCAACGGCCAGCGCTGACGCTGCGCTTCTCACGTTGACCCTGTACTGAGGGTCCCCCTACTCGCACTTCTGCGCCGTAGTTACAGAATCACGGCGGGGCGGGGCTAACGGCCCAGGGCGATCGCGAGCGTCGCGATCCAGCCCAGCGCCACACCGGCACCGGCACCCCAGACGAACCAGCGCCACACCGGGCGCACGCGCCAGGCCCACACCGTCGGGGCCAGGCCACCGACCGCGACGGCGTTCAAACCGACCGCGAGCAGCGGGTGCACCCGCAGCAGCCCCAGCGACAGGACGATGATGGCGGCGGCCGTCACGGCAGCGACGAACGCCGACACCGTCAGTCCGGTGCCCCACGGCGTCTGCGACGGTGTCGTCATCTGAGCCAATCTAGCCCGCCGTTCGGGCGCGCTCGTAGAACGCCAGCGCGGCGGCCGTGGCGACATTCAGCGAATCGGTGCCCCGCGACATCGGGATGCGCGCCCGCACCTCGCAGGCCCGCATGGTGTGTTCGGTCAGCCCCGGGCCTTCGGCCCCGACGAGCACCCCGACCTTCTCCCCGGCCAGCGGCGCCAGGGCGTCGGCCAGCGGCACGGAGCCCTCCCCCGGCGTCATGGCGATCAGGTGAAAGCCGTTGTCCTGCATTAATTTCAGATCGCCGGGCCAGGACTCCGCGCGGGCGTAGGGCACCAGCAGGGCATGGCCCATCGACACCCGGACCGCGCGGCGGTACAACGGATCGGCGCACCCGGCGCCGAACACCACCGCGTCGACGTCGAGGCCGGCGGCGTTGCGGAAGATCGAGCCCAGGTTCTCGTGGTCGTTGACACCCTCGAGGACCGCGACGGTCCGGGCATCCCGCAGCACGTCGGGCACCGTCAGCTCGACGGGCCGGGGCGCCGCGGCGAGTACGCCGCGGTTGAGGTGGAAGCCGACGACCTCGGCCATCACCTCGGCGCTGGCGCGGTAGTAGGGCACGCCGCAGCCGGCCAGGTCGCCGGACAGTTCGCGGAGCCGGCGATCGGTGCCGAGGAACGCGCGCGGGCTGAACCGCGACGCCAGCATGCGCTGCGCCACCAACACGCCCTCGGCGATCACCAGCCCCTTGCCCGACGGCAGGTCGGGCCGGCGGTCCACGCTGTTGAGGTCGCGGAAATCGTCGAGCCGCGGATCGGCGGGATCGGTGACGTCGACAACGATGATGTCGTCCATCGCGTCGAGGTCTGCGGCAGCGCTCACTGGGCTTCGTCGATGATCGCGAACATCAGGTCAGCGGCGGCCAGCAGGATGCCGCGGTCCTGGCCGGACAGCTTCTCGAGCCGGCCTTGCAGCCATTCCATGCCGGCCCGGCGCTCGGCCTCGAACAGTTCCTCACCGGCCGGGGACACCGCGACCAGCACCTGACGCCGATCGTCGGGATGAGAACTGCGTTCGACCAGCCCGAGTTCGACCAGCGAGGCGATGACGCGCGTCATCGACGGCGGCCGCACGCGCTCCCGGGTGGCCAGCGCGCCCGGCGTCATCGGGCCGTCCTTCGCGAGCGTGGCCAGGGCCGACAACTGTGTCAGGGAAACCGGGGAATCGGGACGACGGAATCGCAACTGCCGCGCCAGCCGCACGACGGCCAGCGACAGGTCATTGGCCAAGCGGTCATCGGCGTCCGTCACGAGCAGATAGCGTACCGATCGATCGACTAGCGTTAGAGGAGATGGCCACGCCCGCGCACGAACATCCGGCGGAACCCGTTCCGCCGGCTCTCCCCGACCGCCTCCTCGACCCGGTTCCGGTGATCGTGGTGATCGCGGCCGGCTGGCTGGTGGCAGTGGTGCTGGCCTTCACCGTCGCGGCGCTGCACGGCTGGCGGCCGGTGACCGTCGCAGGCCTCGGTGTCGGCGTATTGGGGACCTCTATATTTCTGTGGCAACGCAGCGCGGCCCGGCGCGGCGCACGAGGTGCCCAACGCGGCCTGCGCTGACATTCACATCTCGACAAGGGAGAGTCCGATGGCTGGAGAAACACCTCTGCTGCAGGCAGACATCACCATCAACGCGCCGGTGGCCAAGGTCTGGGCTTTGATCTCCGATCTCGACAACATGCCCAAATGGAGCCCGCAGTGTCGGGTGATGAAGGCTGTCGGCGCCGTCAAGGTCGGTACCAAGACCGTCAACCTCAACCGTCGGGGCGCGCTCTTCTGGCCGACGACCTCGACGATCACCGCGGTCGACCCGCAGAAGAAGCTGTCGTTCCGGGTCAACACCAACAACACCCAGTGGACCTACGACCTCGAGCCCGCGGGCACCGGCACCAAGCTGACCGTGAGCCGGCGCGCGGAAGCCGTCAAGCCGATCTCGAGCACGCTGATCAACCGCTTCATGGGCGGCGTGCCCAACTTCGAGGTGGAACTGGTCGAGGGCATGAAGACCTCGCTCGGCCGGATCAAGGCCGCGGCCGAAGGCGCTTAGCCGAGGTCGAGCACGCCGTCGTCGAAAGGCTCGAAGGCCGGTGAGCCGATGGGCTCCGGCGGCGGCGTGTCCGAGTGCGCGCCACAGCCGTACTCCGCGGACACCACACGTCCGTCGGCGGACAGTTCATTGGCGCACACGCCGAACACCAGGCCGAGTGACCCGGACAGCGGCACGTAGAAACCGCAGCCACGGCAGGTCCGGCGGGTGGCCCGGGCCATGGCGGCGTTCGGCCCGTAGTCGCCGTCCTGCCAGCGCTGCGCGGCATCCGTCCGGCCCCAGTCGCTGAGCACCTGCTTGCGGCCGAAACCGACCTCGGCAGCCACCTCGTCCCACTCGGGGTCACCGGAGGCCAGGTAACCGGGCACCAGCCGGGGATCGTTGGGCGGCGGCGCCAGCAGATCGCCCGGGCTCAGATCGCCCGGCTGCACGCGCTCGTTCCACGGCACCCACTGCGGGGCCAGCAGCGCATCAGGTCCCGGCACCAGGACCACTTCGCTGACGGTGGTGTGGTCGGCGCCCGGGTAGGTCGCCAGCACCACTGCCCACTGCCAGCCGTGGTAGCCGGACATCGACGCGAGGAATCGATGGGTCACCGACGCCGGGTCGTCGAAGCTGGCGCCCAGGTAGTCACCGACGACGCCCTCGCCACTGAACTCGATGATCGCGGCGCGGGCCTGGTCGACCGCGCCCATCAGGATCGGGGTCAGGTCGGGCAGCTCGGCCTCTTCTTCGACAGCCGCCGCGGCCTCGGGGGCCGCTTCGGTCGCGGGCGCGTCAGCGGTCTCCGCAACCGGGGCCTCGTCGACGACAGCGTCGGCGGCCGGGGACTCGTCGGCGGCCTGCGGCTCATCGACGGTCTCGGGCACTTCGGCCGATTCCGGTGCCTCGGCGGGAGCTTCGACGGCGTCGACGGATTCCACGGCGGCTTCAGGGGTCGGCACCTCGACCGGCGCCTCGGGCGGCGTCGACTCGTCCGGCGTCACGGCTGCCGATTCGGTGTCATTGGGCATGTCCATCGTGATCAATACTGCCTGACCACCCAGGACAAGGCCACACCGCCTGCCTGCGCGCCGCCGTCGGCAGCATGGGGAACAATCGTGCTCATGAGTGGACCGCGGGATGCCGGGAGGTCGGGGGATCCCCGTTACTACCCGCCGCGCCCACCGCGCCGCGATGACGAAGAGCATCCGGGCATGGCCAATTACCCGAGCGATCCTGGTCAGGCCCGCCGACGGCCGCCGCCGCGGGGGTCGTCGTCGCACAGCGACAACCGCTGGCTGCCGCCGCTCGACGACGATCACCACGACGGCCATGGCTACGACCGTGGATACGACGACGGCTACGACGACCGGCGCCGCGATGACGACGACCGGCGCCGCGGCCCCGCGGGCGGCGAGAAGATCACCGTCACCCGGGCCGCCGCGCAGCGCAGCCGTGAGATGGGCACCAAGGTGTATGGCCTGGTGCACCGGGCCGCGACGGCCGACGGCGCCGACAAATCCGGTCTGACGGCGCTGACGTGGCCCGTCGTCGCGAACAACGCGCTCGACGCGGCGATGGGCATCGCGCTCGCCAACACGCTGTTCTTCGCGGCGGCCTCAGGTGAGTCCAAGAGCAAGGTGGCCCTGTACCTGCTCATCACCATCGCGCCGTTCGCGGTGATCGCCCCGCTCATCGGGCCGGCGCTGGACCGCGTGCAGCACGGCCGGCGCGTCGCCCTTGCGGTGTCGTTCGCGCTGCGCGTGGTGCTGGCGCTGGTGCTGATCGGCAACTACGACGGCGCCACGGGCAGCTATCCCCCGTGGGTGCTCTACCCGTGCGCGCTGGGGATGATGGTGCTGTCCAAGTCGTTCAGCGTGCTGCGCAGCGCCGTGACGCCACGTGTGCTGCCACCGACGATCGACCTGGTCCGGGTCAATTCCCGGCTCACCATGTTCGGGCTGCTCGGTGGCACCGGTCTGGGCGGTGGCGTCGCAGCCGCGTTCGAGTACACCTTCGGCCTGATGCATCTGCCGGGCGCGCTCTACGTCGTCGCCGTCGTGGCGGTCGCGGGCGCCGTCCTGACGATGCGCATCCCCAAGTGGGTCGAGGTCACCGAGGGTGAGGTGCCGGCGACGCTGTCGTATCACGCGCCGACCGAGCAGCTGCGACATCCGCATCACGACAAGTCCCCGCGACAGCCGTTGGGCCGCAACATCATCACGTCACTGTGGGGCAACTGCACCATCAAGGTGCTCGTCGGCTTTCTGTTCCTCTACCCCGCGTTCGTCGCCAAGTCGCACGACGCGGGTGCGTGGGAACAGCTGAAGATCCTCGGCCTCATCGGCGCCGCCGCCGGCATCGGGAACTTCGCCGGCAACATCGCCAGTGCCCGCCTCAAATTGGGGCATCCCGCGCAGGTGGTCGTGCGCGCAACTGTCATCGTCACTGCTGCGGCAATCGCCGCCGCGGTGGCCGGCAACCTGATGGTGGCCGCGGCCGCCGCGCTGATCACCTCGGCCGCCACGGCGATCTCCAAGGCGTCGCTGGACGCCTCGCTGCAGCACGACCTGCCCGAGGCGTCCCGGGCGTCGGCCTTCGGCCGGTCCGAGTCGGTGCTGCAGTTGGCCTGGGTGGTCGGCGGCGCCGTCGGTGTGCTGATCTATACCGACCTCTGGGTCGGGTTCACCGCGGTCAGCGCCCTGCTGATCCCCGGGCTCGCCCAGACCCTCGTGAGCTACAACGGTGGCTCACTGATCCCGGGCTTCGGCGGCAACCGGCCCGTACTCGCCGAGCAGGAAGGACCACGGCCCGATCCCGCGGCAATGCCCGGGGCGCGTCAAGGATGGATATGAAACGAGTTCTCGCGCTGTTGGCAGTGGTCGCGGTGCTGTCGGCGACGGCCACAGGTGTCCTGGTCTGGCGGCTGACGCGGCACCAGGGTCCCGACTTCCCCGAGATCAGCGCCTTCACCGATGGCCAGCTGACGCGCATCGGGCCGTACCGCTACTGCGACGTCCACCTGAAGGCGTGCGACGTCCCCGCGACGACGGGCGAACTGCACGTCACGGCGCGGCACCCCATTCAGCTGTCCGTGCCGCAGCCCGTGGCGCGGGCGCCGTGGGTGCTGCTGCTCGCCTACGAGGACGACGGTTCCACCGTCAGCGAGTTCCGGCCGAACCAGCGGCTGGCCGTGACCATCCCGACCGTCGACCCGCATCACGGCAAGCTGCTCGGGCTCGCCGTCCAACTGCCCACTCTGGCAAGGGATTCCGACGGCAACGAGTTCCCCCTGCCGCACGCCGAATGGTCCGTGCGGACCGTCTGGCCCTGACCTACCCAGCGCCGTGGCCGGCCGGCACCTGTTCACCGTCGCGAACCGGCCCGGGCGGCGTGCCGTCACCGAAAGGCCTGCCGCCCAACGCTTCCCGGCCGTGCGGCGTCAGCCAATTTGCCAGATCGGGACCTTTCGGCACGATCTGCGTCGGATTGATGTCGGCGTGCACGATGTAGTAGTGCTGCTTGATCTGCACGAAGTCGACGGTGTCGCCGAAGCCGGGGGTCTGGAACAGGTCCCGGGCGTACGCCCACAGCACCGGCATCTCGGCGAGCTTGGACCGATTGCACTTGAAGTGCCCGTGATAGACCGGGTCGAACCGGGCCAGCGTGGTGAACAGCCGCACGTCGGCCTCGGTGATGGTGTCCCCCACGAGATACCTTTGGCCGCTGAGCCTTTCGCTCAGCCAGTCCAGCGCGGTGAACAGCCGGTCGTAGGCGGCGTCGTACGCCTCCTGTGATCCCGCGAACCCGCAGCGGTAGACGCCGTTGTTGACCTCGGTGTAGACGCGCTTGGCGACGCTGTCGATCTCGTCGCGCAGATGCTCGGGGTACAGCTGCGGCGCACCGTCGCGGTGGTACGCCGTCCATTCGGTGGACAGGTCCAGCGTCATTTGCGCGAAGTCGTTGGTCACGACGGCACCGGTGGGCACGTCGACGATCGCGGGCACCGTGATGCCCTTGGGGTAGTCCGGGTCGCGCTTGAAGTAGGCGTCCTGCAGCCGCGGGATTTTCAGCACCGGGTCGACGCCGCCGGGATCCAGGTCGAATGTCCAGCTACGCTGATCGTGCGTCGGACCGCAAAAGCCAATGGAGAGAACATCTTCCAGGCCCAGCAGCCGACGGACGATGATGGCGCGGTTGGCCCAGGGACAGGCCCTGGCGACGATCAGCCGATACCGCCCGGGTTCGACGGGGTACCCGTCACGACCGTCGGCCGTGATCCGGGTGCTGATGTAGTTGGTGTCGCGGGTGAACTCAGAACCGGGGTTGACGTAGGTCACATCCCCAGTCTGCCCGCCCAAAGTTGGCTTGTGTGCGAGAAATCAGCCGACTCTCGAACACAAGCCAACCTTCGGCGTGTGAATCAGGCGTCGAGCTCGCGGGCGACGGCCTTGACCACCTCGGACACCTTGCGGGCCGTCTTGCGGTCGGGGTAACGCCCCCGGCGCAGCTCGGACTGAACGACGTCCTCGAGGAGGGTGATCATGTCCGACACCATGCCGTGCAGCTCGTCGGGCGTGTGCTTGTGCTCGGGGGCCGCGGCCTCGCGACGGGTGCGCGACAGGCTCGGCGGCGGGTCGATCAGCTTGAGGCTCAGCGCCTGCGGACCGCGACGCCCGGCCGCGACACCGAACTCGACGCGCTGACCGGCCTTGAGACCTTCAACCCCGGCGGGCAGCGCCGAAGACCGGACGTAGACGTCCTCGCCCTCTTCCTGGGAGAGGAAGCCGAAGCCCTTCTCCGTGTCGTACCACTTAACCCGGCCGCTTGGCACTGGTCTCACCTGCTCGTTCTCAACATACGGTTACATAACGAAAGCGCCCCACCTCCGCAGGACGCGTTGCCGTTGATCCTACTCGGCCACCTCAGATCGCAGCATCCCCATTACTCGGTAGGCTGAAGGTTCTATGTAGAGGAGGTGACATGCGCCTGATCCTGAACATCATCTGGCTGGTTTTCGGCGGCTTCTGGCTGGCGCTCGGCTACTTCCTCGCAGCCCTGATCTGCTTCGTCCTCATCGTCACCATCCCGTTCGGCGTCGCGGCGGCCCGCATCGGCGTCTACGCCCTGTGGCCGTTCGGCCAGACGGTCGTCGACAAGCCCGGACCGCGCCCGGGGGCGCTGGTCGGCAACGTGATCTGGCTGGTGCTGTGCGGCTGGTGGCTGGTGCTCGGCCATATCGCCACCGCCATCGCGCAAGCCATCACCATCGTCGGTATCCCGCTGGCGCTGGCCAACCTCAAGCTGATCCCGGTGTCGCTGCTGCCGCTGGGCAAGCAGATCGTCCCGGTCGACCAGACCCACCCCGCACCAGCCTGGCAGCAATGACACTCACGCCACTCGGCCTCCCGACCATCGCGCGCCCTGTCGGTCCGGCCCCGGCATCCGGGCCGCTGATCGACACGTACGGCCGTGTCGCCGCCGATCTGCGGGTGTCGCTCACCGACCGCTGCAATCTGCGTTGTACCTATTGCATGCCGGCCGAGGGCCTGGACTGGCTGCCCGGCGCCGACCTGCTCACTCCCGAAGAGCTCACCCGGCTGATCCGGGTGGCCGTGACGCGGTTGGGCATCACGGGTGTGCGGTTCACCGGCGGTGAGCCGCTGCTGGTTCCACATCTGGAGGAAGTGGTCGCGGCGACCGCCGCGTTGCAGCCGCGGCCGGCCATGGCCGTGACGACCAACGGCATCGGACTCGCCAAGCGCGCGGCAGCGCTCAAGAAGGCCGGCCTGAATCGCGTCAACGTCTCGCTCGACACCCTGGACCCGGACCGCTTCGCGGCCATCACGCGGCGTCGGCGACTGCCCGAGGTGCTCGACGGCCTGGCCGCCGCAAAGGCGGCGGGGCTGAGTCCGGTCAAGGTCAACGCTGTGCTCGACCCGGAAACCGGCTTGGACGACGCCCCGGCGCTGTTGCGCTTCTGCCTCGAGCACGGGTACCAGCTGCGCATCATCGAGCAGATGCCACTCGACGCCGGGCATCACTGGCAGCGGGGTTCGGTCCTGCAGGCCGACCAGATTCTGGCGGCGCTGCGCCGCGAATTCAGCCTGCGCCCGGACCCGGCGCCGCGGGGTTCCGCCCCGGCCGAGCTGTGGCAGGTGCACGACGACGGCGCGGTGCTCGGCACCGTCGGCGTCATCGCGTCCGTCTCGGCCGCGTTCTGCGGCACGTGCGACCGCACCCGGCTCACGGCCGACGGTCAGGTGCGCAGCTGTCTGTTCTCACAGCAGGAGACGGATCTGCGGGCGTTGCTGCGCGGCGGCGCGGACGACGATGCGGTGGAGGCCGCCTGGCGGGCCGCGATGTGGGCCAAGCCGGCGGGCCATGGAATAAACGATCCGGGTTTCGTCCAGCCGGACCGCCCGATGAGCGCGATCGGCGGCTGACGGTGGCGGATTTGGTGGTGACGGTGCGCTATTTCGCCGCCGCGAAGGCCGCAACCGGAATCGAGACCGAAACGTTGCAGCTCAATGAGGGTGTAACCGTCCGCGATCTGGTGAACTCCATTGGTACACGTGGGGCAGATGTGGCAAAAGTGCTCTCACGCTGCTCATTTCTGCGCGACGGCGTCGCCGTGCGCGATCTGGACACCGCGCTCGCCACGGGCGGGACGCTCGATGTCCTACCCCCCTTCGCCGGCGGCTAATTGTGAAATGCCTCACATAACGAAACGGTAACGACCTGGCTGCGGCGCCCCTGACCGGCATCGATACCTGCGAAAACGCCGAATCAGCCAGCGGCTTTAAAGTCCTCTCATAATTTGCTCGGGCCCGAAACGCCCGAAATCGGTCGAGGTGACGGAACCCACCTGACCCGATACCGTCGTCTCTCAAGCCAGAGCGACCCTTTGGCACCCGCACTTGAAACGCCTAGCTCCATCCATCAGGTGCGGCCGACGACAACCCGTGGATGGAGGCGGGGGACCCAACCGGTCCACCGAGGAAATCAGGACCAGGAGCCTCGGCTCCTTGGGGTGAAGCCTGCTCTGCAGGCCGGGCAACCTCTCCAGCCCGAACCCGACAGCTGACCTCGTAGGCGTTGACGAGAGGACTGCTTTTCCTATGAGTGGACGCCACCGTAAACCCACCACGTCCAGTGTCAGCGTTGCGAAGATCGCCTTCACCGGTGCCGTTCTCGGCGGCGGCAGCATCGCCCTCGCCGCGCAGGCCACCGCCGCAACCGACGGCGAATGGGACCAGGTAGCCCGCTGCGAATCCGGCGGCAACTGGGCCATCAACACCGGCAACGGCTACCAGGGCGGCCTGCAGTTCTCGCCCAGCACCTGGAGCGCCCACGGCGGCGGTGAGTACGCCCCGGCCGCCAACATGGCCAGCAAGGACCAGCAGATCGCGGTTGCCGAGCGCGTGCTGGCCAGCCAGGGCCGCGGCGCATGGCCGGTCTGCGGCACGGGCCTGTCCCGTTCCACCCCGCGCAACGCGGTGAGCACCCCGAAGCCGGCCCCTGCCGTCACGCTGGACAACCCCGAGCTCAACACCCCGGCCGATCCGGCTCCGGTGCAGGACGCCGCCGCTCCGCTGGACGCGCCCGCTCCCGCCCCCGAGGCGCCGGTCATCGTCAACGTCGCGAACGAGGTCCCCGCCCCCGAGGCGCCGGTCCTGGACGTGCCCGAGGCTCCCGCCCCGGCCCCTGAAGCCCCCGTCGTCGAGGCACCGCCCGTCGAAGCTCCCATTGTCGAGGCCTCCGTCGTCGAGGCCCCTGCCCCGGAGGCCCCGGTCGAGGCCGCTCCCGTGATCCAGGCCGCCAACTGGGACACCACCGAAGCTCCCGCCCAGCCCGGTGTCTGGGCCCTGCACGGCAAGCAGGACCTGCCGGTCGATCCGGCTGTCCCGGTTCCGGCCCCGGCTCCGGTTGCTGACGCCGCGGCTCCCGCCCCGGCAGCGCCCGTCGCGCTGCAGACCCCGCCGAACGGCACGCCGCACCTCGCGAGCCCGACCAACCTGCCCCCGGGTTCGACCATGGAGCCGACCGACACGGGCGAGAGCGCCAACATGAGCTACCTGCGGCAGCTCTGGCACGCGGTCCAGAACAACGACATCTCCGGTCGTGACGCCCTGCTAGCCGTCGCCTCGACGCGGACCGGCGGCCCGGAAGCCAGCATCCCGGCCCCGCCGAACGCTCCGGCGCCCGGCCCGGCCCCGATCGTCGACGCCCCTCCGGCTCCGTAATACATACAAAGAGAAATCGCCCCGGTCATCGACCGGGGCGATTCTCGTTTCCGTTGACCCTGTATCCAGGGCGGACAAGCTCGAGTGCGCCGCGCCGTCAGCGCAGGCTCAACACGAAACCGACCGTGACAGCCGTTCACCCTGTATCCAGGGCGGAAAAGCTCGAGTAGGCAGCGCCGTCGGCGCAGGCTCAACTGAGGAGTTCAGGCGGAGCCGACCCACTCTTCGGTGCCGTCGGTGAAGAACTGGTGCTTCCAGACCGGCAGCCGCTCCTTGACGGTGTCGACCAGCAGCGCGCACGTGCGGAAGGCCGCGGCGCGGTGATCGGCCGAAACCGCCGCCACAAGAGCCGCATCCCCGATCTGCAGCACGCCGATCCGGTGACTCACGGCGATGGCCCGCACGCCTTCGGACGCGGCGGCGACGTCGGCGGCCACCTCGGCGAGTACCTGCGCGGCCGACGGGTGCGCCGAGTACTCCAGCCGCGTCACCCCGCGGCCACCGTCGTGGTTGCGTACGACACCGGCGAAGCTCACGACGGCGCCCGCGGCGCTGTGGTCGACCAGCGCCTCGTGGGATGCGACATCGATCGGCGATTCACTGAGGTCGGCGCGCAGCACGATCACCCGGCATGGTCCTTTCCACTGAGCTGGTCGAGCGCGTGGTCCAGAACCCCGGCCAGCACGCCCAGCCCGTCCTTCACTCCCCCGGACGAGCCCGGCAGGTTGACGATCAGCGTCCGGCCGGCGACACCACAGACGCCGCGGGACAGCACCGACGTCGGGACGTGCGGCAGGCCGGACTGCCGGATCGCGTCGGCCAGCCCGGGGATCTGGTAGTCGAGGACCTCGGCGGTGGCCTGCGGGGTGGCATCGGTCGGGGAGATGCCCGTGCCGCCGGAGGTGAGGACGACGTCGACGTCGTCGGCGATGGCGCGGCGCAATTCGGCTCCGACCGGGGCACCGTCGGTGACGACGACCGGCGGGGGCACGTCGAAACCGCGCTCAGCGAGCCAGGCGACGATCAGCGGGCCGGTGCGGTCCTCGTACACGCCGGCGGCGGCCCGGGTGGAGGCGATGACGACACGGGCGGTGCGCCTCATGCTCGTTCCCAGAGGCCGGTCTTCCCGCCCTCCTTGCGCAACACCCGGATGTCGTCGATGCGCGCGGCCGGGTCGACGGCCTTGATCATGTCGTACAGCGTCAGCGCCGCGACGCTGACGGCGGTGAGCGCCTCCATCTCAACGCCGGTGCGATCGGTGGTGCGCACGGTCGCGGTGATACCGATGGCGTCACCGCCCGCGCCGGTTTCAAAAGCCACCTCGACCTTGGTCAGCGCCAGCTGGTGGCACAGCGGGATCAGGTCGCTGGTGCGCTTGGCCGCCATGATTCCGGCGACGCGGGCCGTCGCGAGCGCGTCACCTTTGGGCAGGCCACCGCTGGTGATGAGGTCGACGACGTCGGCGCGGGTGTGCAGGACGCCCGCCGCGACGGCGGTGCGCCGGGTGGCGTCCTTGGCGGACACGTCCACCATGTGGGCCGCACCCGATTCGTCCAGGTGCGAGAGCTCCACGGCTACTTGTTGACGACGGTGACCGGGTGCGTGTACGGCAGCGTCTCGGCCGGCAGCGGGAACTCCAATTCGCCGAAAGGCGACAGCGCGCCGGTGCGGTCCGTTGCGAGCTCGCTCACGGCGTGGTCGTCACCGGACACCTCGGGCCAGCCGTTGTCGACGTACTGGTTCTTCTTCTTCTCAGCCACGCAGACATTGTGGCAGGCGCTGCGCCCGCTGGCGAGGCCGGGCGTCCCGGACGCGAGGAGGACAAAGTCACCTGCTTTACGCTGGTCAGCAATGATCGACGAATCCCCGGGTGTGCCGCTGGGCTCCTGGCTGGCCGACATGTCAGACGCACAGCTGGTGCAGCTGCTCAGCGCCCGACCCGACCTCACCCAGCCGCCACCGGCAACCCTGTCGGCGCTGGCGGCCCGGGCCCAGTCCCGGCAATCGGTCAAGGCCGCGACCGACGATCTCGATTTTCTGCAGCTCGCGGTGCTCGACGCCCTGCTGACGCTGCAGGCCACCAGCATCGCCGTGCCGACCGGCGCGCTGTTCAAACTGCTGGCCGGGCGGGCCACCAAGAAGGTCGTCACCTCGGCGCTCGACGAGCTGCGGGCCCGCGGCCTGGTGTGGGGCGCCAATTCGGTGCGGGTGGTCTCGGAGGCGGCGTCGGTGCTGCCGTGGTACCCGGGCCAGGTCACGGTGGAAGACCCCGACGGCGACGGCATCGCCGGGAAGCTGGCCGGCATCGACGCGCCGCAGCGGGAACTGCTGGAGCGGCTGGCCGACGGATCACCGGTCGGCCGTACCAAGGACGCAGCCCCCGGCACTCCGGCCGACCGCCCGGTGCCACAACTCATCGCGGCCGGGCTGCTGCGCCGGATCGATGACGAGACGGTGATCCTGCCGCGGCTGGTCGCGCAGGTGCTGCGGGGCCAGGCGCCTGGGCCGACGACGTTGACGCCGCCGACACCGTCGACTCCCGTGCTGGAGGAGAAGGACGTCGACGCGGCCGCCGCGGGCTCGGCCATCGACCTGCTGCGTGAGGTCGAGCTGGTCCTCGAAACCCTTTCGGCCACACCCGTTCCCGAATTGCGCAGCGGCGGCCTCGGGGTGCGCGATGCCAAGCGGCTGACCAAGGTCACCGGCATCGACGAAGGTCGGCTGTCCCTGATCCTGGAGCTCTGCTCGGCCGCCACACTCATCGCGTCGGGCATGCCCGATTCCGACGACTACGACGACGGCCCCTACTGGGCGCCGACCGTGGGCGCGGACCGCTTCATCGAATCGAGCGCCGCGACGCGGTGGTACCTGCTCGCCAGCACCTGGCTGGACCTGCCGTGCCGGCCCGGCCTGGTCGGCAAACGCGGACCCGACGGCAAACCCTATGCCGCCCTGACCAATTCGCTGTATTCGTCGGCGGCGCCACTGGACCGGCGGCTGCTGCTGACGGTGCTCGCCGAGCTACCACCGGGCACCACCATGGACACCGCCACCGCGTCGGCCGCGATGCTGTGGCGCCGGCCGCGCTGGACCGCACGGCTGCAGCCCGAGCCCACCGACGAATTGCTCACCGAAGCACATGCTTTGGGCATGGTCGGTCGCGGCGCCATTGCCGGACCCATCCGGCTGCTGCTGGCGGGTGCGCCCGAAGAAGAGGTCACGGCCGCGATGGCGGCGGCGCTGCCCGACCCCATCGACCATTTCCTGTTGCAGGCCGACCTGACGGTCGTCGTCCCCGGGCCGCTGGAACGCGACCTCGCCGACCAGCTGGCGACCGTCGCCGACATCGAATCCGCCGGCGCGGCAACGGTCTACCGCATCAGCGAGCAGTCCATCCGGCGCGCCCTGGACACCGGCAAGACCGCCAGCGAGATCCACACCCTGTTCGCCCGGCACTCCAAAACGCCTGTGCCGCAGGGGCTCACCTACCTGATCGACGACGTGGCGCGGCGGCACGGGCAGTTGCGGGTCGGCATGGCGTCGTCGTTCATCCGGTGTGAAGACCCGGCTCTGTTGGCGCAGGCACTTGCCTCCCCCACTCTGGAGCAGTTGAGCCTGCGGGCCCTGGCCCCCACGGTCGCGGTTTCCCCAGCACCGATCGCCGACGTGCTGGCCGGCCTGCGCACTGCGGGCTTCGCCCCGGCCGCCGAGGATTGGTCGGGCACCATCGTCGACCTGCGCCCACTCGGTGCCCGCGTCTCCACGCCCATTCACCGGCGCACGTTCCGGCACCCGCAGGCGCCCAACGAGAAGACGCTCGGCGCCATCGTCGCCGTCCTGCGGCAGACCGGCCGCGGCGGCAACGGCGAGCGACTAGACCCGGCGGCCGCCATCTCACTGCTGACCGACGCCGCGCTGACGCAGTCGTCGGTGGTCATCGGGTACGTCGACGCCGCGGGAGTGGCCACGCAGCGGGTGGTGGCGCCGGTCAACGTCCGCGGCGGCCAGCTGACGGCCTACGACCCGGCCGCCGGGCGGGTCCGCGAATTCGCGATCCACCGGGTGACCTCGGTGGTTGCGCCGGAATAACGCGCGCCGTGGTCCCGTTGCTCTCGCGGGTGGGCGGCCCGGCTCGCGGGGAAATGGACAACTCGCGCGCGTCTGGATAATGGATCGGATGGCTTGCGAGCAATTGATGGAGTGGATGGCGCATGACTGACGGACCCCTGATCGTCCAGTCGGACAAGACCGTGCTGCTCGAGGTCGACCACGAGCAGGCCGGGGCGGCGCGGGCGGCGATCGCGCCGTTCGCCGAGCTGGAGCGTGCGCCCGAGCACGTGCACACCTACCGGATCACGCCGCTGGCGCTGTGGAACGCGCGCGCCGCGGGCCACGATGCCGAGCAGGTCGTCGATGCGCTGGTCAGCTTCTCCCGGTATGCGGTGCCGCAGCCGCTACTGGTCGACATCGTCGACACCATGGGCCGCTACGGGCGCCTGCAGCTGGTGAAGCACCCGGCGCACGGGCTGACGCTGGTAAGCCTGGACCGGGCCGTGCTCGCCGAGGTGCTGCGCAACAAGAAGATCACCCCGATGCTCGGGGCCCAGATCGACGACGACACTGTCATCGTCCACCCGTCCGAGCGCGGCCGGGTCAAGCAGATGCTGCTCAAGATCGGCTGGCCCGCAGAGGATTTGGCAGGCTACGTCAACGGCGAGGCGCACCCGATCGCGCTGGAGCAGGACGGCTGGAAACTGCGTGACTACCAAGAGTTGGCCGCGGATTCGTTCTGGTCGGGCGGCTCGGGGGTCGTGGTCCTGCCGTGTGGCGCGGGCAAGACGATGGTCGGTGCGGCCGCCATGGCGAAGGCCGGCGCGACGACGCTGATCCTGGTCACCAACACCGTCGCGGGCCGGCAGTGGAAGCGCGAGCTGATCGCGCGCACGTCGCTGACCGAGGAGGAGATCGGCGAGTACTCCGGCGAGCGCAAGGAGATTCGGCCCGTCACCATCGCGACGTATCAGGTGATCACGCGCCGCACGAAGGGCGAGTACAAGCACCTCGAGCTGTTCGACAGCCGCGACTGGGGTCTGATCATCTACGACGAGGTGCACCTGCTGCCCGCGCCGGTGTTCCGGATGACGGCAGATCTGCAGTCCCGGCGCCGACTCGGCCTGACCGCCACCTTGATTCGCGAAGACGGCCGTGAGGGCGACGTGTTCTCGCTGATCGGCCCGAAGCGGTACGACGCCCCGTGGAAGGACATCGAGGCGCAGGGCTGGATCGCGCCGGCCGAGTGCGTCGAGGTCCGGGTCACCATGACCGAGAACGAGCGGATGACGTACGCGACGGCCGAGCCCGAGGAGCGCTACAAGCTGTGCTCGACGGCGCACACCAAGATCGCGGTGGTGAAGTCGATCCTGGCCCGGCATCCCGACGAGCCGACCCTGGTGATCGGCGCGTATCTGGACCAGCTGGAGGAACTCGGGCAGGAGTTGGACGCCCCGGTGATCCAGGGCTCGACCAAGAACGCCGAGCGTGAGGCCCTGTTCGACCAGTTCCGGTCGGGCGAGATCCGCACGCTGGTGGTGTCGAAGGTGGCCAACTTCTCCATCGACCTGCCGGAAGCGTCTGTGGCCGTTCAGGTTTCGGGCACGTTCGGGTCACGGCAGGAGGAGGCCCAGCGCCTGGGCCGGCTGCTGCGCCCCAAGGCTGACGGCGGCGGCGCGGTTTTCTACTCGGTGGTCTCGCGCGACAGCCTCGACGCCGAGTACGCCGCACACCGTCAGCGCTTCCTCGCCGAACAGGGCTACGGCTACGTCATCAAGGACGCCGACGACCTGCTGGGACCGGCTATCTAGCCAGTCCCAGCAATCAGGTGCGGCCGTGACCGCCGGGGACTACGCTCGTCGCAGTTCGCCCCACCCGCGGAGGTCACGGATGACGTACGACTACGACTGGCTGGTCATCGGATCCGGTTTCGGCGGCAGCGTCTCGGCGCTGCGGCTGGCCGAAAAGGGTTATCGCGTAGCGATTCTCGAATGCGGCCGCCGCTTCGAGGACGCCGACTTCGCGAACGAGACCAAGGACGCCAAGAACTACTACTGGGCACCGCAGGTCGGGATGCGCGGCATCCTCCGGCTGACACTGTTCAAGGACATCTTCATCGGCTCCGGCTGCGGCGTCGGCGGCGGCAGCCTGGGGTACGCGAACACGCTCTACCGGGCGTTCCCGAATTTCTACGAGAGCCCGCAGTGGAAAGGGCTGGCCGACTGGGAGTCCGAACTCGCGCCGCACTACGACGAGGCGGAGCGCATGCTCGGTGTCGTCGAGTACGACGACGACGGACCGGCGGACCTGCTGTTGAAGGAGTACGGCGAGGCGATCGGCGTCGGCGACACGTACCGGCGGGCACATGTCGGGGTGTTCCTGGGGCAGCCGGGAAAGACGGTGCCGGACCCGTACTTCGGTGGCGACGGCCCCGACCGCACGGGGTGCATCAAGTGTGGTTCGTGCATGGTCGGCTGCCGCCACGGCGCCAAGAACACCTTGCGGAAGAACTATCTGTGGTTCGCCGAGAAACTCGGCGTGCAGATTTTCAGCGAGCGCGCGGTGACCGACATCAAGCCGCTCGACGCCGACGGTTCGGCGGGATACGAAGTGACACACCAGAAGAGCGGCGCGTGGGGCAAGCGCACTGCCGAGAAGCTGCGCGCCCGTGGCGTCGTCGTCGCAGCCGGCGCGCTGGGCACCAACCGCCTCCTGCAGCGCTGCAAGCTCAGCGGTTCACTGCCCAACATCTCCGATCGGCTCGGCTATGTGGTGCGTACCAACAGTGAATCGATCATGGCGGTGATGGCGCCCAAGGACTACCCCGACGACTTCACGCACTCGATCGCGATCACCTCGAGCATCTACACCGACCCGTCCACGCACATCGAGGTCGTCACCTACGGCAAGGGCGGCGACACCCAGTCGCTGCTGTTCAATCTGATGATCGAGGCGGGCAAGCGGGGCACCCGGCCGCTGCACTTCCTGGCCGCCGCCGCGAAGAACCCGAAAGCGGCGCTGGCGGCCTGGAAGATCAAGGACACGTCGCGGCGCGTGATCATCCTGCTGGTCATGCAGTCCATCGACAACGCGATGCGCCTCAAGGTGAAGATGCGCCTCCCCAACGGCAACGTCGCCCTGACGACCGAGCAGGACCCCGACAACCCCAATCCCGACTTCGTGCCGGCCGCCTACGACGCGGCAAAATGGTTTGCCCGCCGCATGGGCGGCGTCGCGTATTCCGGTGTGACAGAAGGCATTTTCGCGATCCCGTCGACAGCGCACATCCTCGGCGGCGCGGTGATCGGCGAGTCCCCCGAGACCGGTGTCGTCGACAGCCGCAACCACGTCTTCGGCTACGAGAACCTGCTGGTCACCGACGGTGCGGCCGTCCCGGCGAATGTGGGCGCCAATCCGAGCCTGACGATCACCGCGCTCGCCGAGCGCGCGATGACGTTCATCCCGGCTAACGCGCCGGCTGTTTGACGACGGTCAGCAGCACCACCGAGTCGGCGAGCGCCTTCAGGCTGTGCCGGGTGGACGGGATGATGAGATGGTCGCCGGCCATGCCGTCCCAACTGGCCTGTTCGGCGACGAGGCGCACCCGGCCCTGCAGCACCTGAAGCGTGGCCTCGCCGGGGCTCTCGTGCTCGCCCAACTCGTTGCCGTCGGCGAGAGCGATCAGCGTCTGCCGCAATGCATGCTCGTGGCCGCCGAAGACCGTGTGAGCGCTGCGCCCGCCATTTCCATCGCGCGCGATGTCCAGATGCCGGCGGGCCAGCGCGGTCAGCGAGATTTTCTCCATGCCTCAAATATCCGCTTCAGCAATGCCCGCCGGAACCGTTTGACGGTTTAAATCACGCGCAGCGAATCCCCCTCGCCCGGGAAGCGACGACGCAGTGCGTCGAGCATCCGCTGCACCTCCAGCACCCTCCGGCGCAGGGCCAGCAGAGCGTCCGTCGGGGACTCCACTGCCGCCTGCGCGGTGGCTTGCGCGCGCCGCGATCGCCGCTCCAACACCGTCATCTGGTCTTCCAGATCAGCGATCTCGTCGAGCAGCAGTGCCGCGAACAGGCGCGATTGAGCCAGGTCCGCGCGGTGGGCGGGCCGGGCCTCGGCATCGAACCGCGACCGCCCACCCACGGCGCCGGGGCGCACCGTGCGCCGGGTGGCCGTGGCATTGGAAGGGATCGGCACCGGGGCGGCTCGGCGTCCGGTTTCGCGCATCGTCGGCAACATGGCGCAATGATCACCGAGACTGCACCTTTGCGCTACCAGCCGTTCATCTTCCGGACCGCAATCGGACACCTTCGAGGAAAGGCTCAGCGGAGCGCGGTGGGCCGCCCGAAGCGGGCCGGCACGCCCGGTGAGAACAACGCGCGCAACGGCGGTCCCACCGGCACCACACCGCTGGCGGGCACCAGATCGTCGGTCAGCTCGACCACCTCGGCCTGGCGCAGCGGCCAGGTGGGATGTTCGTTGGGCACCCACCAGGTCCGGCCGGCCTTGCGGGTGTGCGCGCCCCACCGCGCGGTCAGCCACACCTCCAACGGCGTGGGGTCGACGGGTGCGCCGATGGCCAGCTCCGCCAGGGTCCGCAGGCCGCGCTCCGGCCACCGGCGCGTGCCCGCGTAGGTGATCCGGTCAGCGGTGCGGGTGACGCGCAATTTGGCCCAGGTGTACGGCACGCCCATACCGAGCCGCGTCGCCCCGACGACCGCGAGCCGCGTCGTCTCCAGCGACCGGAACAGCACCCCGTGCCGGCCTGCAGCGTCCACCGAATAGAGCCGCACGTTGGTTTCGGCGAAGGTCCCGAAGTACGGCAGCGGCACACCGCCGGCCACCGCCGACCGGTGCATGACGAACGGCACCAGGCCGACGTACGTCAGCCCGTCGGAGAAGATGTCCGGCGCGGTGCCGGGCGGGTACAGGTGCGCGACGCTCGCCGGATCGACGGGCCAGTGCAGGAACGTGAGGTCACCCCAGAACTGTTCGACCCACACCGGCGGCCGCAGCGGCGGTGCGTCGACCAGAAACCGGTCCATGCTCGCTAGTCACTGAGTGCGGGGATGACGTCGCGTTCGAACGCCTCGATGCTCGACCTGTCGTAGGCGGCCTCCGGGAAGTACACGATGGCGTACTCGCTGCCGAGATCCTTGATCTTCCGCAGCGTCTCGATGACCTGTTCGGTTGTGCCGCAAGCGGAGTCGGGCGAGGTCAGGTTCTTGACCATCGCGTCGACGGCTGCTTCGTGCGCGACGGTGACCTGGCGGTCCCGGATCCGGGCGATGCGCGCGGCGACGTCGGCCTCGGACTCCCCGATCACCACGTTGAAGTTGGCCGAGCGGACGATGCCGTCGTAGTCGGTGCCGACCTCACGGCAATGCTGTTGCAGGACTTCGGATTTGTGCGCGAAGCCATCGGGCTCGGAGGTGAAGTTGGTGTACTGCGCGTACTTCGCGGCGATCTTGAGTGTCACCTTCTCACCGCCGCCCGCAATCCACAGCGGAATGCCCTTGTCCTGCAACGGCTTGGGCTGCACGATGGCGCCGTCGACCTGGTAATGCCTGCCGTCGAAGCTCACGACGCCGTCACGCCAGGCGGTGCGCATGATCTGCACGCCTTCGCCGAGCCGGGCGAGTCGCACACCGGCCGACGGGAAGCCGTAACCGTAAGCGCGCCATTCGTGTTCGTACCAGCCGCCACCGATGCCCATCTGCACCCGGCCGCCGGAGATGATGTCGGTGGTCGCCGCCACCTTCGCCAGATACGCCGGGTTGCGGTAGCTGATCGCCGTACACATCTGGCCCAGCTTGATCCGCGAGGTCGTGGCGGCGTATGCCGCCATCAGCGTCCACGCCTCGTGCGTGGCCTCTGCCGTCGGCATCGGCACGGTGTGGAAATGGTCGTAGACCCACAGCGAATCCCAGGGTCCGGCGTCGGCGTAGGTGGCGAGGTCACGCATCACCTGCCATTGGTCCTGTGGCGCGATCCCCACCAGATCGAGTCGCCAACCTTGCGGGATGAACAATCCGAAGCGCATGGTCCCGACTTTATGCAATACGTGCGGGCCGCTCCACGAAACGGCGTCGGGAACCCTCACGGCCCGGGCTTAGGCTGAAGACCATGGCACCCGAATTGCGCGTCGATCCGCAGGTTCTGACGGCCGCGGCGAGCACCATGGCGTCGTGCGGCTCCGCGGTCGGCGGAGCCAAGCCGGGAGAATCGCTGAATTCGGCCGCGGCCGGCATGTCCGGGCTCGCCTCCGGCGCCGCCTGTCAGCGTGTCGGCCCGGTGCTGAACACCGATTGCGAGAACCTCGGCAAGGCCGTCACCGGCTTCGCCGACTCGCTGCGCACCGCGGCCGCCAACTACCAGAGCACCGACGCCGCGGCGGGCAACGCCATCGGCACGACGATGCCGGGACGCTGATCAGCCCGGCAGGCGGTTGTTGATCCGCAGGCCCGCGAACAGCGCGAGCACCAGCACGAAGAACCCGACGCGCGTCCAACTGCCGCTGGCGTCGCCGCGGATGGTCTGGTAGCCGATCTGCTCCTGCAGATTGGCATACACACGGGTCAACTGATCGAGGGTCTCGGCGCGGAACGACTCGCCGCCGGTGACCTTCGCGATCTTCTGCAGCGACAGGTCATCGGTCGGGACCGGCACTTCCTGCCCCTCGTAGGTGATGACACCCGACGGTGTACCGAACGAGATGGTCGAGATCACGACGTCCTGGTCCTTGGCCGCGCGGGCCGCCGTCAGTGCGCCGCGCGGGTCGTTCGGGTCCGCCGGCACGGTTTCCTTACCGTCCGACATCAGCACGATGTGCGCGGGCGGCGGACCGTCACCGCCGCCCATGACCGCGTCGAGCGTGGCGATGGCCTGCAAGGCCGTGAAGATGCCCTCGCCGGTCGCGGTGCGCGGCGACGGCTCCAGGGTGTCGATGGTGCGCGCCACGACGTCGTGATCGCTGGTCGGCGCGACCAGCATCGTTGCGCTGGACGAGAATTGGACGAGGCCGACGCTGATCCCGGTCGTCAGGCCCTTGACGAACGTCTTGCCGGCGCTTTTCGCCGCCTCGATGCGGCTGGGCTTGACGTCGGTGGCGATCATCGATTCGGAGACGTCGATGACGAGCATGACGACGGCGCGGTTACGCGGAATCCGGATGTCGTGGGTCGGCCCGGCCATGGCGGTGGTGAGCAGAACCAGAGAGATCACCAGCAGCACCGCCGGCAGGTGCCGCCAGCGCGAGCGCGTCTTGGGACGGGCCGCGACGACCTGTTCGAGCAGTTCGGTGTTGGCGAACCGCAGCACCCGCTTGCGACGGGCCTTGCGCAGCAGCAGGTAGATCGCGACGGCGCCGACGACGGCGATCAGGTACAGGAAGAACCAGGCACTCGAGAACCCGGACAGCGTCAGTGGCCCGATAAAGGGGATCTCCAACAGGCACTCTCCGTTGCGTTCGGCGTCGTCGCTCGGACCGATATGGGGCAATCGTACCGACGCCGACGAGTGCGGTACCGGATGCGGCCGGCGCCGGACGCGAACGGCCCCTCAGTCCGGCAGTCCGAGCGCGGCCATCGCGCCGTCGACCGCCGCTCGCCGC
Source organism: Mycobacterium sp. SMC-17 (assembly GCF_045310915.1). Taxonomy (NCBI): domain Bacteria; kingdom Bacillati; phylum Actinomycetota; class Actinomycetes; order Mycobacteriales; family Mycobacteriaceae; genus Mycobacterium; species Mycobacterium sp. SMC-17. The sequence goes on from NZ_JBJIAK010000019.1 coordinate 79,858, forward strand.
AGCTGGTCGGCCGGCACGTCCGGGAACTGCAGGCAGCAGTCCTGCAGGCCGCCGAACGCGATGACGGCCCGGGTGGCTTGTTCGAGGGTGGGCCGACGTCCGAAGACCAGCTTGCCCAGCCGCTCGCGCCACGCCAGCATGCTGTCGATCAGTCCCAGGTCGGCCAGCGTTGTCAGTTCGGTGACGATGAGCATGAGGTCGGCGCGGTGCCGGTAGTGGAAGTCGAAGTAGCCCTGCAACAGCTCACGCGGGGTGGCGCGGGCCGAGCCGCGCAGGCGTTCGCGGGCAGCGACGAATTCCTCGCCCTCCTCGACCAGCGGCTGCAGGATGCTGCGCACGAGGTCCTCACGCGAGCTGAAGTGGTAGTAGAGCGCGGGTTTACTGATGCCGAGCCGATCGGCGATGTCCTGCAGGCTGGTCCGCTGCACGCCCTTCTGACTGAATAGCTCGCGCGCCACATCCTGGATGCGCACACGGGTCTCGGAAGGGGTTCTCGCCACGTAGCCACCCTAACTTACTTAACGGGCGGTAAGCTGACCCGACATCCACTTACCGACCGTTAAGTAAATGCGGAGGAATCCATGAAAGTGCTCATCTCCGGCGCCAGCATCGCCGGCCCGGTCCTGGCCTACTGGCTGTCCCGCAACGGATTCGATGTGACGGTCGTCGAACGTGCACCGGCCCTGCGCAAGACCGGCGGCCATGCCGTCGACCTCTTCCGGCCGGCCATGGAAATCTCCGAACGGATGGGCGTACTGGGGCGCATCGAGGCCCGGGCCACCGGGACGACCGCGCTCACCGTCAACCGCCCACCACGCACCCGCTGGACCCACATCGACTACGTCAAACTCATCGCGGCCATGTCCGACCGGCACGTCGAGATCATGCGCGACGACCTCAGCCAGGCGTACTACGACGCCGTCCGCGACGACGCCGAGTTCCGCTTCGGGGATCAGATCACGTCCATCACCGACGCCGGCGAGGTGACGTTCGAGAACGGTGCGCCCGAGCGCTACGACCTGGTGGTCGGCGCCGACGGGCTGCACTCGGGGCTCCGGCAACTGGTCTTCGGCGACCAGGTTCGGGAACGGTTCCTCGGCGGCTATCTGGCCGTGGTGTCGGTGCCGAAAATGCTTGCGCCCAAAGGTGAGATGAGCGGCTACCTGGCGCCGCGGAAGATGGCCATGGTGTACAGCGCCGACCACCTCGAGGACGCCCGGGCGGTGTTCCTGTTTCGCACCGACGAGCCGCTGGACTACCACTACCGCGACATCGCAGCTCAGCAGCGCCACCTGCGGGCGGCGTTCGCCGGCCTGGTTCCCGAAGTCGACCATTGGCTGCGCGAGGTGGACCACACCCCGGCGTTCTACTTCGACGCCATCACCCAACTGGAGATGAGCACCTGGTCGCGGGGGCGGGTCACGTTGGTCGGTGACGCGGGGTATTGCCCCGGCCCTGCTGTCGGCGGGAGCACGAGCCTGGCGGTGTACGGCGCATACGTCTTGGCCCACGCGTTGTCCGCGGCTCGCGGCGATCACACTGCCGCGTTCGCCGCCTACGAGCGCACCATGGCCGCGCCGGTGGCCGGCAGCCGCACCATGGCGCGCGTCAACGCCAGGACCATCGTGCCCGGATCTGATTGGGGCGCACGAACACTCGTCGGCGTCGCGCGGACCATCTCGGTGTTGCCGCGGGGCCTGACCGGGCGCCTGGCCCGGCTCAACGCGAAGGGCGTCCGGCTGTACGACACCATGCCGCTGCCCGACTGACGTCTGCGCGTGTGGCCGAAGCCGCTGCGGTGTCACCCTTTTTCGCTACGTTGGGTTCATGGCCCTTTCCAAGGATGAACGCGAACAATTTCTGGCCGAACCACACATCGGGGCACTGTCGGTCAACGCCGGCCCGGACCGCGGTCCCCTGACGTTGCCGATCTGGTACCAATACAGCCCCGGCGGCAAGCTCTGGCTGCTCACCGGGCTCGGCTCCCGTAAACACAAGCTGATCGAGGCGGCCGGGCACGTGTCGCTGATGGCCGAGCGGCTGGAGCCGACGGTCCGCTACGTCGCGGTCGACGGCCCGGTGCTCAGCATCGAGACCGGCACCGATGAACAGCTGGTCGAGATGGCCGAGCGGTACCTCGGCAAGGAGAAGGCCCCGGCCTACCTCGAGATCGCCCGGCGCGAGCACGGCCCCAGCGTGACCGTCACCGTCGACCCGAAGCACTGGCTGTCGGCCGACCTCGGGGCGCTGTGATGCCATGTCCTCCCGACAGCGACTGTTCCGGGTCTTCTACCGGCTCGGATTCACCCCGTGGGACGGGCATCCACTGGCCACCAGTCTGCGCGAGCTGGTCGAGGGTGACGGTGCCCTGACGCCGGGCACCGCGCTCGACATCGGCTGCGGCACCGGCGACAACGCGTTGTATCTGGCCGGGCTCGGCTGGGACGTCACCGGCATCGACTACGTCGCGACGGCGGTGCAGAAGGCGCGGGCCAAGGCCGCCAAGCGGGACGTCACGGCGCCGGGCGCGGTGCGGTTCGACCAGGCCGATGCCACCCGGCTCACCGGGCAGGGCATCGGCGCCGATTTCACGCTGATCGTCGACAACGGGTGCCTGCACGGCATGAGCGCGGACGACCGTGACGCTTACGTCGGCGAGGTGACGGCGGTCGCCGCCGCGGACGCGCGCCTGCTGATCGTCGCGTTCGTGCCGGGCGCCTCGTTCGGGGTGCCGGGGATCGATCCGGCCGAGGTGGAGCGGCGCTTCGCGCTCGGGTGGACGCTGCTCGACAGCGGTGACGAGCCGGGCTTGGACCACAACGGAAAGAACCCGGCGCGGTACTACTTGTTCGCCCGGCGCCGTACCTGAGGTTTCGCGGCCAGACTTTGCCGGCATCGGGCCGTCAGTCGCCGGGCGTAGCGTGGCCACATGGGCGAACTTTCTGACGATGTGATCGCGTTTCTGTCCGAGGGCACGCGCACCGCGGTGCTCGGCTGGGTGGCGGCCGACGGCCGGCCGCTGGCCGCACCCGTGTGGTTCGTGGTGGACGGCGGCGAGCTGGTGTTCAACACCGGCAAGGACACCGCCAAGGGTCGGGCGTTGGCCCGCGACCCACGCGTGGTGCTGTGCGTCGACGACACGTCCCCGCCCTTTTCGTTCGTCCAAATTCAGGGCGTCGCGGCGATCAGTGAGGACCCCGACGAGCTGCTCGACATCGCCACGCGTACCGGCGGCCGCTACATGGGCGCTGACCGCGCCGAGGAATACGGCCGCCGCAACGGTGTCCCCGGCGAGCTGGTGGTCCGGGTCAAACCGACGAAAGTCATTGCCGCATTTGACGTGGCGGATTGAGGACGCCATGACCGACCTGTCTGCATTCGCCGAGCTGTCCGCGCGGGATCACGGGCTGGTTGTGCTGAACACGCTGCGTGGTGACGGCAGCATCCAGTCGTCGGTGGTCAATGCCGGCGTGCTGCCACATCCGACGACCGGGGAGCCGGTCGTGGCGCTCGTCGCCATCGGATCAACCCGCAAGCTGCGCAATCTGCGGGCCGACCCGCGCACTTCGGTCGTCGCGCACGCGGGGTGGCAGTGGTTGACGGTCGAAGGCACGGCGGAGGTCATCGGGCCTGACGACACCGATGCCGAGACGCTGAGGGTGTTGTTGCGCAACGTCTTTACCGCCGCCGGCGGCACCCACGACGACTGGGACACGTACGACCGCGTCATGCGGGACGAGGGCCGCGCCGCGGTGCTCATCTCACCGACGCGGGTGTACTCGAACCCCGCACGCTGACCTCGAACCCGCCGCCGGGGTGACCTGACAAGACTCGGTTCGGTTGCCTTACTGTCAGGTTTCTAAACTGCCGGCATGGGCCGGCCACAGATCAGCACCGCCACCGTTCGCCGCGGCCTCTCGGCCGCCCGGGTCAAACTCACGGCGCCGGAGGCCATGCGGCCCGTGCTCAACCTCATGAAGGGTGCCGATCCGGCGAAGGACGTCAGTGCGGCCCGGCTGGGACTGTCCCTGCTGTGGCTGGCCGACGACGTCATCGCCGCGGTGAACCGCAAGCTCGAACGCGTCAACATCTCGGAAGCCAAGCTCGATGTCCTGATGATCTTCGCGGCACAGCTCGCCCAACCAGAAGCCGAATGGACTGTCCGCCAGACCCCCAGCGGGATCGCCGAGTACTTCGGCATCACCAAGGCCAGCGCCACCGGTCTCATCGACTGGCTGGAGAACCGGAAGCTGGTCACCCGGACCCGGCATGCCACCGACCGCCGCAGCACACCGGTCCGCATCACACCCGAAGGGGAAAAGCTTGTCGCCGAAGCGCTTCCGGTCCTCGAGCAGGCGTGCGGCGGGCTCATCGACGTGCTGAGCGAGCGCGAGCGCCGGGACCTGCAGCGCATCCTCGACAAACTGTGGATTCACGTGAAGGCACCCCAGGCGACAGACTGCGGCACCTGACCAGCCACCACCATGCATCCGCGTCACCCCACCAACGCAAAACCCCCAAATCCCTTGGGATTTGGGGGTTTTTGGTGGTGCTAGAGGCTAGCTCTCCAGCGAGGCCGGCGGCAGGAAGCGGTCGCCGTACTTGGCGGCCAGTTCCTTGGCACGGGCCACGAAGGCCTCCTTGCCGACGCCGAGCTCGCCCTGGTAACCAACGATGAACTGCGCCGAACCACCGGTGTACGGCGGGAAGCCGATACCCATGATCGAGCCGATGTTCGCGTCCGCGGTCGAGGTCAGCACGCCCTCGTCGAGGCACTTCTGCGTCTCGAGCGCCTCAGCGAACAGCATGCGGTCGATCATGTCCTGCAGCGGCAGTTCGGTCGTACCCGAGTTGAAGGCGTCCTTCAGCCCCGGCCACAGCTGGGTGCGCTTGCCGTCGACGTACTCGTAGAAGCCCGCGCCCTTCAGACGCGACGGGCGACCGAGCTCGATCATCTTCTCGACGACAGCCTCGGCCGGGTGCGCGACGTGGGTGCCACCGGCAGCCTCGACGCCTTCCTTGGTGGCGACAGCGATCTTGTGCATGAGCTCGAGGTTGAGCTCATCCGAAAGCTGCAGCGGCGCAGCCGGGTAACCGGCCTGCGAACCGGCCTGCTCGATGGACGCGGGCGCAACGCCCTCGCCCAGCATGGCCAGCGCCTCGTTGACGAAGGTGCCGATCACGCGCGAGGTGAAGAAGCCACGGCTGTCGTTGACAACGATCGGGGTCTTCTTGATGGCCAGGGTGTAGTCGAACACCCGGGCCAGCGCCTCGTCAGAGGTCTTCTCGCCCTTGATGATCTCCACCAGCGGCATCTTGTCGACAGGCGAGAAGAAGTGGATACCGATGAAGTCCTCCTGGCGCTTCACGCCGGTCGCCAGACCGGTGATCGGCAGTGTGGAGGTGTTCGAGCCGAGCAGCGCGTTGGGTTCGACGATGTCCTCGATCTCCTGGAACACCTTGTGCTTGAGTTCCTGGTTCTCGAACACGGCCTCGATGACGAAGTCGACGCCCTTGAGGTCCTGCGGATCGGCCGTCGGGGTGATCCGGGCCAGCAGCGCGTCGGACTTCTCCTGCGTGGTCTTGCCACGCTCGAGGGCCTTGGCCTCGATCTTCTCGGAGTAGTTCTTGCCCTTGTCGGCGGCTTCCTGCGTGACGTCCTTGAGGACGACCTCGTAGCCGGCCTTGGCCGAGACGTAGGCGATACCGGCGCCCATCATGCCCGCGCCCAGCACACCGATCTTCTTGATGTCCTGCTTGGCGATGCCCTCGGGACGCGAGGCGCCACCGTTGATGGCCTGCAGGTCCAGGAAGAACGCCTGGATCATGTTCTTCGCGGTCTGGCCGGTGACCAGGCTGGTGAAGTAGCGGCTCTCGATGCGCGACGCGGTGTCGAAGTCGACCTGCGCACCCTCGACAGCGGCATCCAGGATGGCGCGCGGCGCGGGCATCGGGGCGCCCTTGAGCTGCTTCTTCAGCAGCGCCGGGAACGACGGCAGGATGCCGGCCAGGCCCGGGCTCGACGGGGTGCCACCGGGCATCTTGTAGCCCTTGACGTCCCACGGCTGCACGCCACCCTCGGGGTTGGCCTTGATCCAAGCCTTGGCGGCCGGGATCAGTTCCTCGACGGTGTCGACGAGCTCGTCGACCAGGCCGGTGGCCTGCGCCTTGGCCGGGGTGAAGCGGGTGCCCTGGCTCAGGACCTCCATGAAGGCCTTCTGGATGCCAAACATGCGCACGGTGCGGGCGACGCCGCCACCGCCGGGCAGCAGGCCCAGGGTGACCTCGGGCAGGCCGATCTGGCTGCCGCGGACGTCGGCCGCGATGCGGTGGTGGCACGCGAGGGCGATCTCCAGGCCACCACCGAGAGCGGCGCCGTTGATGGCGGCGACGACGGGCTTGCCCAGGGTCTCCAGGGCGCGCAGGTCGGCCTTGATGTCCTCGACCATGGAGAACGCCTCGCCGGCGTCGTCCGGGCCGATCTGCATCATGCCCTTGAGGTCACCGCCGGCGAAGAAGGTCTTCTTCGCGCTGGTGATTACGACACCGGTGATGGAGTCCTTCTCGGCAAGCAGGCTCTGCACCGCGTAGTGCATCGACTCCTTGTAGTGCTCGTTCATGACGTTGGCCGAACCGGTCGGGTCGTCCATGGTCAGGGTGACGATGCCGTCGGCATCCTTGTCCCACTGAATTGTCTTCTCAGCCATTGTTTTTCGATTCTCCCTAGACGCGCTCGATGATGGTGGCCACGCCCATGCCGCCGCCGATACACAGCGTGACCAGCGCACGCTTGGCACCGCGGCGCTCGAGCTCGTCGACCATGGTTCCGGTGATCATGGCGCCGGTGGCGCCCAGCGGGTGGCCCATCGCGATGGCGCCACCGTTGACGTTCAGCTTCTCGTCCGGGATGTTCAGGTCCTTCTGGAACTTCAGGACGACCGAGGCGAAGGCCTCGTTGATCTCGAACAGGTCGATGTCATCGACCGTCAGGCCGGCACGGTCCAGCACCTTCTTGGTGGCCGGGGTCGGGCCGGTCAGCATGATGACCGGGTCGGCACCGCTGGTGGCGGTGGCCACGATGCGGGCGCGCGGGGTCAGGCCCTGCGACTTGCCGGCAGCCTCGGAACCGATCAGCACCAGGGCGGCGCCGTCGACGATGCCCGAGCTGTTGCCACCGTGGTGGACGTGGTCGATCTTCTCGACGTAGTGGTACTTCTGCAGCGCCACGTCGTCGAAGCCGCCCATGGCGCCCAGGCCCGCGAACGCGGAGTTCAGCTTGCCCAGGCTCTCCAGGGTGGTGCCCGGACGCATGTGCTCGTCGTGGTCCAGGATGGTCAGGCCGTTCTGGTCCTTGACCGGGATGACCGACTTGGCGAAGTAGCCGCCCGACCACGCTGCGGCGGCCTTCTCCTGCGAGCGCACGGCGTAGGCGTCGACGTCCTCGCGCGAGAAGCCCTCGATGGTGGCGATCAGGTCGGCGCCGATGCCCTGCGGGACGAAGCCGATGCGGTAGTTGGTCTCGGGGTCACCGGCCCACGCGCCGCCGTCCGAACCCATCGGGACGCGGCTCATGGACTCGACACCACCGGCGTACACCAGGTCGTCCCAGCCGGAACGGACCTTCTGGGCGGCCAGGTTCACGGCCTCCAGGCCGGAAGCGCAGAAACGGTTGAGCTGGAAACCACCGGTGGTCTCGGGCAGCTTGGCCACGAGCGCGGCGGTGCGGGCGATGTCGCCGCCCTGGTCACCGACGGGCGAGACGACGCCCATGATGACGTCGCTGATCAGGTTCTCGTCCAGATCGGGATTGCGACGACGCATTTCGTCGATCAGGCCGACGATCAGGTTGACCGGCTTGACCTCGTTCAGTGCACCGTTGCGCTGCTTGCCACGGGGCGTGCGAATGGCCTCATAGATGAAGGCTTCTTCGGACATGTGTTTGCTCCAGGTCCTATTGAGATGGGGTTGTGGGTGCATCCACCGGCAGGTAGACGGTCCCCTGCCCGGAAGCGTAACAGGCCCTCCCAACCAGGTGGTTGGGAGAGTGACCAGACCAACGCAAAAGGCCACCTACCGCACGTCCGCGTGAACCTGACGTGCAATAAGTGGCCCTTGGCCAAAGAGTGGCCGCTGCGCCTGGAGTTAGGCGACAGCCTCGGTGAGGAACGGATAGTCGGTGTAGCCGACGCGACCCGACGCGTAGAACGTCGCCACATCCGGCTCGTTGAGCTCGGCCCCCAGGACCAGCCGGTCGACCAGGTCGGGATTGGCCAGGAAGGACCGCCCGACCGCGGCGGCACTGATGGCACCCAGGTCGACGAAGCTGTTGAGCTGGCAGAAATCGGTGCCAGAGCCCCGGCCCGTGTTGAGCACGAACGTCCCCGACCACAGCGCGCGGATCGCACCGAACAGGTCGGCGGTGGGATCGATGACGACATGCAGGTAGGCAATACCGAGCGGGTCAATCCGGTTCAGCAGGGCCTCGTACGTGCTGAACGCGTCGTTCTCATGCATGTCGCCGGCGGGGTTTCCGGGGGATATCCGCAACCCGACCCGGCCGGCGCCGATCTCGGCAACGACGGCTTCGACGACCTCGGCGGTCAGCCGGGCCCGGTTCTCCGGCGATCCGCCGTACGCATCGGTGCGCTGGTTGACCACATCGGACGCGAACTCGTGCAACAGGTAACCGTTGGCGCCGTGAATCTCCACGCCGTCCATCCCGGCGTCGACCGCGCGGCGTGCGGCGGCACGGAAGTCGGCGACGATGCCGGGGAGCTCCTCGATGTCGAGTGCCCGCGGGATCTCCAACGGCTTCTTGCCTGTGGGAGTGTGCGTGACCATGTCGGCGGCGATGGCCGACGGCGCGACCGGCTGGGCCCCGCTGATCTCCGAATGCGCCATGCGGCCGACGTGCCACAGCTGCACGAACATCTTTCCGCCGGCATCGTGTACGGCCTGCGCGATCCCGGCCCACTTCGCCTGGTGCCCGTCGGTGTACATGCCGGGGGTGTTCATGTAGGCGCCGTTGGCGCTGCGCGAGACGGCCGTGGCCTCGGAGATGATGATCCCGGCGCCGGCGCGCTGCGAGTAGTACTCGGCCGCCAGGTCCGACGGTGTGCCGTCGGCGTCGGCCCGCGACCGGGTCAGCGGTGCCATGAACAGGCGGTTGGTGGCCGACGTGTCTCCGACCTGAACGGGCTTGAGCAGCGCGGCGTCGGGGGACAGACGGAAGGGTGCGGCAGTCACGGAGTAGGCAACCGCCGCACGGCGCCGGTTCATTCCCGACTGTGGTCAACAGCGCCGAATGTTGGCTTGTGTTCGGCTGTTTCGTGGTGACTCGTCGAACACGAGCCGACACTCGGCGGAATCAGGCGACGGACTTCACGAACTCGGCGACCTCGCCGACCGCACGACGGGCGTCGGGGTTCGAGAAGGCGAAGGCCTGGAAGACGTGGACGGCGCGGTCGAAGACCTGCAGCCGCACCGGCACGCCCGCCGCCGCGAGGCGCTCGGCCAGCAGCTCCGAGTCGGGGCGCAGCGCCTCTTCCGAACCCACCTGCAGCAGGAACGGGCCGAGGCCGCGCAGGTCGGCATCGACCGGGGACGGGGTCGCTTCGCGCCCGCCGTTACGCAGCAGGAAGACCTCGTTGATCATCCGGAGGAAGTCGACGGGGAACATGGCATCTGGAACGCGTGCGGCTGCTTCGTATTTCGGCGTCATGTCGCTGTCGGTGGCAGCGGACAGGAGCACACAGCCGGCGGGCGGCATCATGCCCAGGTCGCGCACCGTCACGGCCGTCATGGCCGCGATGAAGCCGCCGGCCGAGTCGCCGGCGAGCACGATGTTCTCGGGCTTCACGCCCTGCGCCAGCACGTAGCGGTAGGCGTCGACACCGTCCTCGACCGCGTCCTCGACGAGGTTGCGCGGGCAGAGCCGGTACCCGACGCTCAGGGCCCGCGCGCGGCTGTCGCGGGCGATGTGGCTGACGAGCGGCCGGTGGCTGTTGATGCCGAGCGCGATGAACGCCGAACCGTGGAAGTAGATGATGACGCGGCCGGCGGGGTGGTCTCGTTCCAGACCCATTCCGCCGGGCAATTGGGCAGCTCGATCTTCTCGGTGCGCGATCCCCGCACCGCGGGCATCCAGTTCGTCACCCGCTCGGAACCGTCGTACGCGCGGCCCAGCAGGACCTGCGGGAATCGCGTGTTGATGGCCAGCATGAGTTTGGTCAGGAGGAACAGCAGCGGCTTCACGGCTCGCAGCAGGTAGGACTCGGCGACCGAGTGCCAGTTGGCCTTACCCATCCATTCCGGGCCCGCGTAGGTGACGGGCTCGGGCACAGAGTTCTCGGCGGGATCGTCGATCCGTTCGGCACTGGTCATCGGTACTCCTTTTGCGACGTTGCAGTGCCAACACTAGATCAGCTAACCAAAACCGGCTCTGGCTCGACGTGCTGAGATCGAGTCGGCACGGCACGATAGGCAGGTGTCGGACCCCCACCATCGCATCGCGGCGGATGCGCTCGAGCGCATCGACACCCTGTTGTCCCGCGTCGACGCCGACCTCGCGGCGCGGTTTCCGGGGGACGGCCCAGCCGCTCAGCCGATCCATACCGTCTATGTCAGCGCGGCCGACGCGACGCCCGATACTCCCGCGCAGTGGGGTCAAGCGGCGCTCGAACTGCTGGACCGGCACCCGGAGGTCTTCGCCGAACTGGGCGACGAGATCACGGTGGCGTTGGTGCGCGACCAGCTCACCGCCGCGCCCATTGCCGACTTGCGACTGGATTTCGAGGACGGCTACGGCCACCGCGGCGACGACGTAGAGGATCGCGACGCGGCGCGGGCGGCGGCGACCCTGCCCGCACTCGGGTTGAGCCACAGCGGGATTCGCATCAAGGGACTGACGACCGCAGAGCGCCGCCGGGCCCTGCGCACCCTCGAATTGGTGCTCGACGCCGGTGCAATCGACGGCTTCGTCTTCACCGTGCCGAAACTGCGTGCGGCCGAACAGGTCACCGCGGCGGTCTGGCTGTGCGAGGCATTGGAGACCGCACACGGTCTGCCAGAGCACACGCTGCGCTTCGAGCTGCAGATCGAGAGCCCGCAGGCGGTCCTCGGCCCCGACGGGACCGCGACCGTCGCCCGCGCCATCCAGCTCGCCGATGGACGGTGCAGCGGATTGCATTACGGTACATACGATTACAGCGCCGCCTGCGGTATCGCACCGCAGCACCAGGCGCTCGATCACCCGGTGGCCGACCACGCCAAGGCGGTGATGCAGACCGCCGCCGCGCAAACCGGCGTCTGGGTCGCCGACGGCTCGACGCAGGTGGCCCCGGTCGGCTCCGAAGAGCAAGTGGTGCAGGCGATCCGGCGCCACCATCGGCTCGTCACCCGGTCCCTCGAGCGCGGTTTCTACCAGGGGTGGGACATGCACCCCGGTCACCTGGTGACCCGGTGGCTGGCCACCTTCACGTTCTTTCGGGCCGCCATGTCCGCCGCGGCGCCCCGGCTGCAGGCCTACCTCGACCGCAGCGGCGGCCCGATCGTCGATGAACCCGCGACCGCCGAGGCGCTGGCGGCGGTGGTGCTGCGCGGGCTGGACTGCGGCGCGTTCGGCGCTGACGACGTACTCGCGTTCGCGCCCGGCGCTACCGTCGACGTGCTACGAAACCTCAAGAACCGGAAGCTGCCATGACTGAATCACTGCCCGACTTCACCTGGCTGCCCGACCTCGCGCTGCGGAGCCTCGGCGGGGCGGTGATCTGGGCCAACGACGACTTGTTCGCCGAGAAGGAGAACCTCATCTCCCCTGGCCCGTCGGTGTATCGGCCGGCCTCGTTCGGTCACAAGGGGCAGGTGTACGACGGTTGGGAGACGCGGCGTCGTCGCGACGAAGGCCACGACACCGCGATCGTGCGGCTCGGTGTGCCGGGCGTCATCCGCGGCGTGGTGGTCGACACCGCGTGGTTCAAGGGCAACTATCCGCCGGCCGTCTCCGTCGATGCCATCGAGGTCGACGGCTACCCCACCGCCGAACAGCTGGCCGTCGACCCCGGCTGGGTACCGCTCATCGAGCGCTCGCGCGTGTACGGCGACACCCGTAACAACTTCGAGGTCTCCTCGGAACAGCGCTGGACGCATGTACGGCTCAACATCTACCCGGACGGCGGGGTGGCGCGGCTGCGGGTGCACGGAGAAGGCCGCCCCGACAAGCGATTCCTCGGTGTCGGCCCGTTGGACCTGGCGGCGCTGGAGAACGGCGGTCTGGTGCTCGACGCCTCGAATCGCTTCTACAGCTCACCGCAGAATCTGATCTTCCCTGGACAGGCCCAGGTGATGGGTGACGGCTGGGAAACCGCCCGGCGCCGTGACGATTCCAACGACTGGGTGCGCATCCGGCTCGCCGGACCGGGCCGGGTGCGGCTCGCCGAGATCGACACGTCGTACTTCATCGGCAACAGCCCCGGGGCCGCGGCGCTGACCGGATTGCGCGCCGACGGGCAGTGGATCGATCTGCTGCCCCGCACCGACCTGCTGCCCGACACGCGGCACCGTTTCCTCATCGACACCGCTGACGTGGTGTCCGAGGCCCGACTGGACATCTACCCGGACGGCGGGCTGGCCCGGCTGCGGCTGTTCGGGGACCTCGCGTGAGTTACCCACGCGACCTGGTGGGTTATGGCCGCACCCCGCCGGACCCGCAGTGGCCGGGCGGCGCCGCCATTGCCGTGCAGTTCGTCCTCAATTATGAAGAGGGCGGCGAGAACAACGTGCTCGACGGGGATCCGGCCTCGGAGACGTTCCTGTCCGAGATGACGCCGGCCGAGGCGTTCCCCAACCGGCACATGAGCATGGAGTCGCTCTACGAGTACGGCTCGCGCGCCGGATTATGGCGGATACTCAGGATTTTCGAGCGACGAGGTATCCCGCTGACCATCTTCGCGGTGGCGCGGGCACTGCAGCGCAACCCGGAGGCACTGGCCGCGTTCGGTGAACTCGGGCACGAGATCGCCTGTCACGGACTGCGGTGGAAGTCCTACCAGCTGATCGACCGCGACACCGAACGCGAGCACATGGCGGAGGCGGTACGGATCCTGACCGAGCTCACCGGTGCCGCGCCGCTGGGCTGGTACACCGGCCGGGACTCACCGCACACGCGGGAGCTGGTGGTCGAGCATGGCGGGTTCGTGTACGACTCGGACTCTTACGCCGACGATCTGCCGTATTGGGTGCAGGTGGCCGATACCGACCATCTGGTGGTGCCGTACACGCTCGACACCAACGACATGCGATTCGCTTCTCCCGCAGGCTTTTCCAACGGCGAGGAGTTCTTCGCCCATCTGCGTGACGCGTTCGACGTCCTCTATGCCGAGGGTCTGGGCGGCAGCCCGAAGATGCTCTCGGTCGGGTTGCACTGCAGACTGGTCGGCCGCCCGGCCCGCAGTGCGGCGCTGGAACGATTCCTGGACCACGTGCAGCGTCATGACCGGGTGTGGCTGGCCCGGCGCATCGACATCGCCGAGCATTGGCGCGCCGTGCACCCGGCCGGTTAGCCGTCGCGCCGCGCGGTGTACTGCTTGGCGGGCGGCGTCGCGAACTCGCCACGTTTGCCGGTGCGCAGACCCATCCGCACCAATGCCTGCACCGTCAACGTCGCCGCGCTCACCCCGTCGACCACCGGCACCCCGAGTTCTGCCGTGATGGCCGCGCACATCTCGGCCATGCCCGCGCACCCCAGGACGATGGCGTCGGAGCCGTCGGACTCCAACGCATCGCGGCATGCCTCGGTGATGACCTTGCGTGCCGTCGGGTCTGCCTCGAGGTCGAGCACCGGAATGTCGCAGGCATGGATACCCAGGCAGAACCGTTGCATCCCATAGCGTTCCGCCAGATCGGCGGCGCGGCCCATGGTGCGCGACAACGTCGTCACCACCGAGAAACCCCGGCCGAGGTGGCTGGCCGTCTGCATGGCGGCCTCGGCGATGCCGATGACGGGCCCGGCCGCGACCTCCCGCGCCGCGTCCAGTCCCGGATCGCCGAAGCACGCGATCACATATCCGTCGACCCCGGCCTGTTCGCCGCGCCGGATCGCCTCCAGCAGACCCGGCACACTCATCGCCTCGTCGTAGTGGCTTTCGATGGAGGGCGGACCGAATTCGGATGTCACGGCAACGATCTCGACACCGGAACCGGCCACTGCTTGTGCGCAGCGGCCGATCCCGGCGGTCATCGACGTGGTGGTGTTGGGGTTGATGACCCAAATCCGGCTCATCCCAAGGACTCCCGCACGGTCACGCCACGGATTCGGCGACGAACCGGTCGCGGACGGCCAGTACCCGGTAGATACCGAGGGCGACGCCGCAGCCGATGAACCAGCTGTACTGGGCCGCGGTGTGCATGCCGTACACGCTGCCCGCCAGTAGCACCGGCAGTGCCGCGAGCACCGCGCCGGCCACGGTCGCGATGACCGCGACCTTGTTGTAGCCCTTGGTGTACCAGTACTTTCCGGACTCGGCCATGGTGAACAGGTCGTCGATGACCACCTTCTGCTTACGCACCAGGTAGAAGTCGGCGAGCAGCACACCGAACAGCGGTCCGATGAAGGCGCCCAGGGTCTCCAGCGTGTAGTGGATCACCTCCGGGTTGTTGTAGAGGTTCCACGGCGTGATCAGAACCGAGCCCACCGCGGCGATCATGCCGCCGGCGCGCCAGCTGATGCGCTGCGGGCTGACGTTGGAGAAGTCGAACGCCGGGCTGATGAAGTTGGCGACGATGTTGATGCCGATGGTGGCGATGGTGAAGGTCAACGCGCCCAGCACTATTGCGAAGGTGCTGTCGATGCGGGCCACGGTCTGCACGGGGTCGGTGAGCAGTTCGCCGAACACCGGCAGCGTCAGCGATGCGGTGACCACCACCAGCACGGAGAACACCAGGAAGTTGACCGGCAGCCCGAGGAAGTTGCCCTTCTTGACCGCGGCGAACGACTTGCCGTAGCGGGAGAAGTCGCCGAAGTTCAGCATCGGACCGGAGAAGTAGGACACCACCAGCGCGATGGCGCCGAGCATCACCGGAATCGAATCCAGGCCGGTGTACTTGACCTCGCCGAGGTTGAGATCGATTGCGCCCCAGCCGGCTTTGTAGATGAGGTAACCGCACAGGACGAACATGACGACGTAGACGGCGGGTCCGCAGAAGTCGATGAACCTGCGGATCGCCTCCATACCGCGCCAGAAGACGCAGGCCTGCAACACCCACAGCAGCAGGAAGCTGGCCCAGCCCAGCACCGGCAGACCGAGGAAGCCGTGGGTGGCGAGGTCGGCGTACGGGGCCAGTCCCGGAAACAGCTTGAGCAGCACGACATCCAGGGCGGCCGACGCCAGGTAGGTCTGGATGCCGTACCAGGCCACCGCGATCAGTCCACGGATGACGGCCGGGATGTTCGCCCCCAGCACACCGAATGCGGTACGACAGATCACCGGATACGGCACGCCGGCAACCTGGCTGGGCTTGGCGACCAGGTTGCACAGGAAGTAGACGAGGGTGATGCCGATCAGCAGTGCCACAAGCACCTGCCAACTGGCCAGGCCGAGGGCGAACAGGCTGCCCGCGGTCACATAGCCACCGACGCTGTGCACGTCGGACATCCAGAACGCGAAGATGTTGTACGAGCCCCAGCTCTGCTTGCCCAGCGGGGCCAGGTCCTCATTGGTCAGTCTGGGGTCGTAATCCGGTTTGATGACGCCGCCGCCGACGGGGTGGCCGGCGGCCTCGACGATGTCACCTGCGCCGATCACCGCGCCCGGTGGGGTCAGGTCCTTGGGAACGAGGGTGTCAGTCATGCTCGAAAACGCTAAAAAAGCAACGTTTCCCTGCTGTTTCCCCTGAGATATGCCGCAATTGCGGAAAAGATATATGTTCGCCGCTACGCCAGCAGCCCGGTGTCCGTGGGCAGTTTGGCGATCACCGCGTTGAGCCGGACGGCATGGTTTTCCGCGACGGCGATCAGGCGCTCGGCGTCACCGGCGACGAACGCGTCGACCATCGCGCAATGATCCGCATGCAGGTCCGCCCGGTCGTCACGGCTGACATGCAGCATCGACTGCACGGGTTCGGTGACATTCCACGCCGCCTCCAGCATGTGCAGCAGCCGATACATGCGCGACGGTCGGGTGAGCGCGGCATGCAGTTCCCGGCTCTGCCGGTGGTAAGCGCCCGCGTCATCGTCGCGAATCGCCTGCTGCAGCCTGACATTGACCGCGACCGCGGCCGCGCGGTCGGCATCGGTGGCGTTGGCCACGGCGACGCCCAGCGACGCCGACTCCAAAGCCTCACGCACGATGTACATTTCGCGGAGCTCCTGCGGCGTCAGCAGGGCCACGGTGTAACCGAAGTTGAGCCGGTGCTCCACCAGCCCCTCCCCGATGAGCGTCTTCAGCGCCTCCCGTACCGGAATCTGGCTGACGCCGAACACGTCCGCCACGTCGGCCAAGGGGATCGGCGTACCGGGCGGCACGCCGCCGTCGAGGACAGCACGGCGCAGTTCATTGAGCACCCCTTGCTGTGACGGCGCGGCCCGATCCGCCACCAGCTGTCCGAGCAGGACGGAACGCCGGTGGGGCCGCATATCCGCACACTAGGTCGGCGTTGTTGCCGAACCGGTTTCGGTGACGTTTCGGCCTGGTTAGCGAATCACGTGTTAAGCACGGCGTGGGCGGCGTTGTAGCCCGGGATGAAGTTGACGGCCGGGCCGCCGTGGCAGCCGGCGCCGCCCAGGTAGACGCCTTCGACCGGCAGCTCCTGGTCGAGATACCCGCGCGGGCCGGGCCGGTTGGGCCCCATCTGCTCGGGGTGGATCAGGCCGTGGCAGTAGTCGCCGCCGGGAGCACCGAACATCCGGTCCATGTGCCGCGGCGTGAACGTCGTGTGCCGCAGGATGAGCTTCTCGAAGTTGGGTGCCACGCGGGTGATCTTGTCGATGACGCGTTGTCCCATCTCGCGTTTCATCGAGCCATAGTCACCGCCGCCTTCGACCGGGAACCACAGCGCGAACGCCGACGACGCGTGCTTGCCGGGCGGTGCCAGCTCGGGATCCAGCACCGACGGAATCTGCCAGGCGATGGACGGATCGGCCGGCACTATTCCACAGCGCGCGGCGTCATATTGCTGCTGCAGTTCCTCGGGTGTGCTGAAAAGGCCGATGGTGCCCTGTAATTCGGGGTTGTTCAGAATCTCGTACGGCTCGGCGAACTCGGGAATGCCGTCGAGGGCAAAGTGCATCTGCAGGTAGCTGCCGCGGTGGTCGACGCGCGTGTAGCGGGCCCGGACGTCGTCAGGCGCGGCGGCACCGAGCAGGCGGTCCACGGTCACCGATGGTGCGAGTGACGAGACCACCACGGGCGCAGCGATTTCCGTGCCGTCCTCCAGCCGGACGCCGGTGACCCGCCCGTCGTCGACGGTGACGGCGGCGACGGCACTGCGCAGCCGGACCTCGCCGCCGTGCGCCACGAACGTGTCCTCGAGGTGCTTGGTCAGCGCGCCGATGCCGCCCTTGAGCTTTCGCATCAGCGACGCACCGTCGGTCGGCACCGCGAGGCCGAAGGCCAGCGCGGCGGCACTGCCGGGGGTGGCCGGTCCGCGGTAGGTGGAGTTGCACGCCAGCACCGACAGCATGCCGCGGATGGCGCCGTGCTTGTCCTTGTCGGGCAGGTAGCGGTCCAGGACGTCGGTCACCGAGCCGAAGAGCATGTCGGTGATGGCCGACCGCTCGAATTCGTTTGTGGCACAGGCATACATCTCGTCGTACGTCTTGGGCGGCAGTCCGGCGTCGAACCGGCCGAGGGCCCGGGCGGGTGCCATGCTCCAGGCCATCAGCCCGGCCATGCCGTTGACGGCCTCGGCGCCGTGCACCTCGTTCATGTGCGTGAGCAGCTTCATGGGATCGGAGTAGAAGAGGAACGGCTCGTCGCCGATCCCCCGCATGTTCACCGACATGACTTCCAGTTCGACACTCGGCACCTCGTCGAGGCCCAGCTCCTGGCTGACCTTGAGCGACGTCGGGAACTGCTCCGAGCCGGCGATCTCGAACTTGAAGCCGTCGAAGAGCTCCACGGTCGAGGCCATGCCGCCCGCGTAGAGCTTGGCTTCCAGACAGAGCGTGCGCAGGCCCGCTTTCTGGAGCAGCACCGCCGAAGCCAGCCCGTTGTGCCCTGCTCCCACCACGATTGCGTCGAATTGCGCCATTTCCGCAGAGTCGCACCCGCGCATAGTTTTGTCAATAGTGACAAAACTTGCCGACGGAGGTCAGACGGGCCCGGCGGCCAGCTGATCCAGTGCCTGGTGACACATGCGCGCCAGATCCGCCAGCGACCGCTCGGCGCCCAGCATCCACACCTCCATGGCCCCGAACACCGCGGCGGCGATGGTCCGCGACGTCACCGCGATGCGCAGCAGGTCATCCGACCCGCCGCGCCGCGCCAGATGCTCGGCGATGGCATCGGCGAAGTCCGCCTCGACCTGCCGGATGTGGCTGACGATCCGGTCGGCGTCGAGTTCCTGCTCGCGCAGCGCAGCGATCTTGGTGACGGCGCCGAAGTCGTACGGAAAGGCGAAGATCGCGGCCTGAACAGCCGCCAGCACCGGCTCGTCCGCGGGTCGCCCGGCGAGCGCGGTCCGAAACCAGTGCAGACCGGCGTCGTAGTCGGCGAACAGCAGCTCGTGCTTGGACGTGAAGTGCCGGTAGAACGTGCGCAGCGAGACACCGGCGTCGGCGGCGATCTCCTCGGCCGTGGTGCCCTCGACACCCTGCGCCAGAAATCGGACCAACGCCGCCTGTTGCAGCGCCTCACGCGTGCGTTCACTACGTACGGTCTGCGGCGGCCGGGGCATCCCAGTACGGTACCGCAGAATGTTTTGTCATGATTGACAAAACATTTCGCGGCGAGCAGACTCCGCTGACATGGTCTCGCTCATCGTCCACGCCGTCCTCGGACTGATCACGATCGCGTTCATCGTCAAGCTCAATCCTGCCGTCTTCCGCAAGCCCGCCGACGGACCCGCGTTCTCGGCACTCGAGTCGGCCTACTACGTGATCGGCATCGCCTCGATAGCGCTCGGCTACTACTTCAACACCAAGTTCGTCATGGAATACCAACCGCCAGGCGGCAATCCGATCACCGGTCCAGGCAGCTGGTCGGACTACATCCGGCTGATGTTCGTCAACCCCGCGGCGTCCTCGGCCGGCCAGGACTACACCATCATCAACGTCATCCTGCTGCCGCTGTTCACCATCGCCGACGGGCTGC
Source organism: Mycobacterium sp. SMC-17 (assembly GCF_045310915.1). Taxonomy (NCBI): domain Bacteria; kingdom Bacillati; phylum Actinomycetota; class Actinomycetes; order Mycobacteriales; family Mycobacteriaceae; genus Mycobacterium; species Mycobacterium sp. SMC-17. The sequence goes on from NZ_JBJIAK010000019.1 coordinate 99,165, forward strand.
GACGCGGCATCCGGCACCCGTGGCTGTTCTTCGTCAGCAGCCTGTTCACCAGTTGCGCATTCGCGCTGGCGTTCTACTTCGCCGTCATCGCGCGGCAGCAGCGGCACGAGCGCACCGTCGACCACGTCAGGAGTTCTGCGACAATCCAGGGGTGACGCCACCGGGGATGGCCGCCCGCCTGCGGCCCTACGCCTCCACGATCTTCGCCGAGATGTCGGCGCTGGCCGCCCGGGTCGGCGCCGTCAACCTCGGCCAGGGTTTTCCCGACGAGGACGGCCCGGCGCCCATGCTGACGGTGGCGCAGCAGGCCATCGCGGACGGCGTCAACCAGTACCCGCCCGGCCCGGGCATCCCCGCGCTGCGCCAGGCCATCGCCGCCCAGCGCAAGCGGCACTACGGCATCGACTACGACCCGGACACCGAGGTACTGGTCACCGTCGGCGGCACCGAGGCCATCGCGTCGGCAGTGATCGGGCTGGTCGAACCGGGCTCTGAAGTGCTGATCATCGCGCCCTTCTACGACTCCTACTCCCCCGTGATCGCCATGGCCGGCTGCCGCCGCGTCGTCGTTCCGCTGGCGCCCGACGGCCACGGCTTCGCCATCGACATCGACCGGCTTCGCGCCGCGATCACGCCCCGGACCCGCGCCCTGATCCTGAACTCACCGCACAACCCGACCGGCATGGTCGCCAGCGACGACGAGCTGAAGGCCATCGCCGCGCTCGCCATCGAGCACGACCTCCTGGTCATCACCGACGAGGTCTACGAGCAGCTGACGTTCGACGGTCATCAGCACCGGCCGCTGGCGGGGTACCCCGGCATGGCCGCGCGCACCGTCACCATCTCCAGCGCCGCCAAGATGTTCAACTGCACCGGCTGGAAGATCGGCTGGGCGTGCGGGCCCGCCGACCTGATCGCCGGGGTCCGCGCCGCCAAGCAATATCTGACGTACGTCGGCGGCGCGCCGTTCCAGCCGGCCGTCGCGCACGCGCTGGACCACGAGGACGCCTGGGTCGCGGCGCTGCGAAAGTCCTACCGCGGCAAGCGGGACCGGTTGGCCGGTGCCCTGACCGACATCGGCTTCGACGTGCACGACAGCTTCGGCACCTACTTCCTGTGCGCCGATCCCCGGCCGCTGGGGTACGACGACAGCACCGCATTCTGCGCCGCGCTACCCGAGCGCGTCGGCGTCGCGGCCATCCCCATGTCGGCATTCCTCGATCCCGACTCGCCTGACTCCGCCGGCTGGAATCACCTGGTGCGCTTCGCCTTCTGCAAACGCGACGACACCCTCGACGAGGCCATCAGCCGCCTCCGCACCCTGTGATTTGTGCACGATTTTCCGCGGTCGGCGCGGAAAATCGTGCACAAATCCCTAGGTGTCCTGGGTGAGGAGCCCGGTGTCGGTGGGCAGGGTGCCGATCGCGGCGTCGACGCTGTCGTTGTGCCGCTGCGCAATGGCACTGAGGCGCTCGGTGTCCCGGGCCAGGAACGCCTCGAGCATCTCCTCGTGATCGCCGTTGAGCTTGGCTCGGTCGTCCGGCGTCACATGCATCATGGCCTGCACGGGTTCGATCATGTTCCAGGACATTTCGAGGATGTGCAGCAGCCGGTGCATGCCGGACGGGCGCACCAGCGCCATGTGGAAGTTGCGGCTCTCCCGCTGGAACGCCGCGCCGTCGGAGTCCCGAATCGCTTGCGCCATCCGGTCATTGGCTTCGATCGCCAATGTCCGCTCGTGATCGGACGCCTTCTGCGCGGCCATCGCAAGCGCCGCACCCTCCAACGCCGCGCGCACGACGTACATCTCGTGCAGTTCCTGCTTCGTCATCCGGGCGACGGTGTACCCCGAGTTGGGCCGGTGCGTCACCAGGCCCTCGCTGATGAGCGTCTTGAGTGCCTCGCGGACGGGGATGTGGCTCACGCCGAACAGTTCGGCGACCTCGGTCAGCGGCACCGGGGTTCCCGGGGGCGCGTCACCGCGCAGGATCACCCGGCGCAGCTCGGTCACCACGGTCTGCTGCGGCCCGCCGTTCCGCACCACCACCAGCTTCTCCAACAACGGAGAAGGTGGGCGGTCGGTCATACGAACCCCCTGTCGACAGACTGTGGACTACCCGTAGAGGCGAGTCACCCGGGCCCGCAGCCGGTCGACCGCAGCATCGAGCACCAGTTTGCGGGCTCGGCGCAACAGGAACTCGGGAATGGGAGCGACGAGGTCCACGATGATGTCGAATCGCACCCGGGTCCGGTCGCCCTCGCGAGTCAGTTTGTACTCGGCATGTTGCCCACGCTGCTGGAAGGTGTCGGCCGCGTCCCACACCACCCAGTCATCACCCCAGTGGTACTCCAGGAGCTCCTTGTCGGTGATGCCCATGATCTTCACGGTCGCTTTGACATGGTGCGGACGACCGTCGGGATACCGATCCAGTACCTGTAGTTCCCGGTGCAAGCTGCGCCATTGCGACGCCTCGTCCATGTCGGCCAGCGCATCCATGATGGCTTCGGGCGAGGCGTCGATCACCAGCTCTCGGGACGCCATAACTGCCATAAGGGCAAATTTAGTCCTCTCCACCGGCCTCGGGTAGAGAATGCGTCAGCTAACTTCCAAAACTGTTACCAACCGACCTCGTCGATCGGGGTGGTCTGCTGCGGCGGGGCACCGACGGGGCCCGACGGAGTCCGCGAGAAGCGCGGCGCGGGGGCGGCCTGGTCCACACCGTCGACGGTGACGATCGTCGACCTGGCCCGGAGGTGCTCGCCGGCGGCGGCCTCGGTCCAGGTGAGCACGGGAGTGACGCAGGCGTCGGTCCCGGCGAATGTCTCGGTCCACTCGACGCGGGTCCGGCTCGCGAACCGGGCAGCAAAGATGTCGCGCATCTCGTCGTAGCGCGCGAGGTCGAACTGGTTCGGCACCTCGGCGGGATCCAGGCCCAGGCCCACAAGTAGCTGAGCGAAGAACTGCGGCTCGATGGAGCCCACCGCCATGTAGCCGCCGTCGGAGGTCTCGTAGACGCGGTAGTACGGGGCGCCGCCGTCCAGGAGGAACGACTCGCGCTGGTCCTTCATCACGCCGGTGGACTTCATGGTCCACATCATCTGGGCCAGCATGCTGACACCGTCGACCATCGCCGCGTCGACGACCTGGCCCCGGCCGGACTGTTCGCGTTCGTACAGCGCGGTGACGATGCCGATGAGCGTCAGCATCGAACCGCCGCCGAAGTCGGCGACCAGGTTCAGCGGCGCCACCGGCGGCCGGTCGCGGTAGCCGATGGCCGACAGCGCACCGGTCTGCGACAGGTAGTTGATGTCATGGCCCGCGGTCTGAGCGAGCGGTCCGTCCTGCCCCCAGCCGGTGATCCGGGCGAAGATCAGGCGGGGGTTGACGGCCTCGCATTCGGCCGGCCCGATGCCGAGGCGCTCGCAGGTGCCGGGACGGAAACAGTCAAGCAGCACATCGGCTTTCGCGGCCAGGGCCAGCAGCGCGGCCGGGTCGGACTTGACGTCGAGGTCGACGATCCGCTTGCCGCGGTGCAGCAGGTCGACGTTCTCGGCCGGCATCGTCAGCCCGCCGGGACGCCGCACCCGCACCACGTCGGCGCCGAGGTCCGCCAGCATCATGGCGGTGTGCGGCCCGGGGCCGATTCCGCCGAGTTCGATCACCTTGACTCCGGCCAATGGCCCCGCATTCGTCATCCCGCGACGTTAGCCCATGGGCCGGAGCGGCTGAATCCCGGTGTGCGTCAGCCCTTCTTGTTCTTGGCCATGAACTTCTTCAGCCCCTCGGTGGCGGTCTCGGCGCCACCGCTGACGCTGCGCTTGAGCAGGAAGCCCGGGATGGGCACCACCGGGTCGACGGTGATCTCGAACTTCACCTTGGTCTTGTTGCCGGCCGGGGTCAGCGTGTACTTGGCTTCCTGCTTCTTCAGCGACGACGACCTGATCAGCACCCAGCTGCCCGTCAGGTCGGTCCAGGTGTATTCAAGGATCTGGTCGTCGGCCATACCGGCGGCCTTGATGGTCATCTTGGCCTGCTTCGGCCGGCCGTTCTCGTAGGTGTCGAGGACCTCGGCCTTGGTGTACTGCGGCGACCACACGGGTGTCTGCGCAAGATCTGCGATGACATCCATGATCTCTTCAGGGGTTGCCTCGATGGTCACTTCGTGCGACGCGCTGACTGCCATGGCGCGACCATAGACCACGGGACCACGCGCCGTGCCCAGATGGTGCAACCAGCGGGACGACCCGCTAGTGGATGTCCGCCTGGATCTTCGCGGCGATGTCGGCGGCCGCCGTCACCGGCGCCTTGGGCGTGCAGGCTTCGACATCGATGATCAGGTTCTCGACGCGCTGCAGAACGTGTTGGCACCAACGTGTTTCGGGCCCGGTGCCGCGCATGATGGGCATCGCGAGTTTGGTGTCGGTGCGCTCCAGGTCGCCGGACAGCCACTTCGGTAACGGCTTGTCGTTGAGCCGGATGTTCACGTGGTGGTTGGTGCACTTGGCCCACCGCTCGGCCGACCGGTTGAAGAAGTTCCGGGCCGCATCGGTTGTCGGGTAGTAAACGACCGACTGCGCCGCCAGGTAGTCCCATTGGTCGCTGTCGGGCACCTGCAACGTCTGCTGCCGCACGGCCTTCCAATCCTGGCCGCTCTTGAGGTCGTTGCCGTCCTTGGAGTAGATGACGGACTCGTCGATCTGCCACACACCGAGGCAGTTCAGGTTCGGCAGCAGGTTGCGGTGGTCGTCCATCCCGTCTTTCGGCGGACGGCCCACCATGCCGGTGACCCCCATCGTCTTGTTCATCTCATCGGGTGTCAGCAGCAGGCTGTCGATGCCCGACTCGGCCACCGTCGTCGGCTTGGCTGGTGTCGGTGTGCCGGCCTTGCCGCCGCACGCCGCCAAGGCCAGGCACAGCACGGCGACGCCGAAGGCGTGTCGCTTCACGTGTTCCTTATTATATCCGCATTATATCCGCGCGCTCAGGCGTGCGTGCCGGCCGCGGCGCAGCCGCGCTGGACGGCCTCGGCATTGGTGTTGACCTCGGTGGCGGTGCTGTCGAGGCTGCCGCCCGTCATGCCGATGCCCATCTTCACGAGCAGCTTGGCGGCGCCGTACGACCAGGACCGCATGGGGTCGGCGATTGCCGGGTTCAGGCCCGGGGTGTTCGCGGCATCCATCGCGACCGCCGAGGACTGCCGCAGAGTGGTCCGGCCGGCCACATTGCTCTGGTGGACGTAGGGGTCGTTGGCGTCGAGGCTGTCGGCGAAGCCCTCGTAGCCCGAGGCCGCACTGTCGAGCGCGGTCGCGAACTGCGAGCACGCGGCGACCGCGGCCGGGTCGGCGTTCGACGACGTCACGCCCGTCGACTGCACCCCGGCGCCGGCATCGATCGGGCCGACCGGCCCGGCTTCATCGTCGGCCGCAGCGGTGGGCAGGTACATCGCCCCTGCGCCGAAGACGGCAGCAGATGCGACAACCAGACGTACCCAGGTGCGTGAAGACTTCACCGTTTTCCTCCAAGTCATTCGGTGCGATTGCCGCGTCCACCGGACATGAGTCACCCGGCAATGACGGACGCTCGGCGTTCGACCCTCTCACGGTCAGGCGTGTACATGGCCAGTTGGTTAACACAAGACAAACCGGCGATTTCCAATCTCCGTCGGTTGTATTTCACTACTGGACCAATGACCCAGATCACACTCGCCGAACTGGGCATTCAATAGCCGGCTACCACGACAAATGACTCCAGCAATACACGCATATTCCGGTGTTGCCCACTGGTTGATAACGCAAGGGCAAGTTTTTGCAGTCCGTTAACCGGCTCTTCGCAGTTGAGGGTGTAGAGGTCATCGGCGCGTCGTTGCCGGGATAGGGGTCGAGGTCTCTCGAAGATGAAGGTTCCTACACGCCTCATCCGAAAGACCTCGACGTGCCTGACGCTACCGGTAGGGCGGGCTTCGCCCGCGCTGACCTGACTACTTTCTGCCGCCTCGACGACCTCGGGTTGGAGGTGACCGGCCAGCAA